>NZ_VFWS01000100.1:0-19135 GCF_006443065.1 Mesorhizobium sp. B1-1-5
GGGAGTGGTCCGCTCTGTGATTGTCAACGCTGCGTTCCTTCGCGCCCCCCTCTGGCCTGCCGGCCATCTCCCCCTCTTGGGGGGAGATTAGCAGCTTCACCGACAGCGCTTTCGGCGATTGGCGAAATCCGCCGCGACATCTGATCTCCCCCCAAGAGGGGGAGATGTCCGGCAGGACAGAGGGGGGCGCGACAAAACTCAACCTATGAAATCCTTCACGGCAGGCAATCCATCATTTGCGGCAATTAATGCACACCTCTGGATCGTTGTCTATTTTCCGCACAACGGTTGCGATCTTCCTCGCGTTGCCATCGCCGCCGCAAAGGCGGACAATGCGTCAACACCAAAACAGGGAGAGAAAGCATGATCGAATACGGTCATTTCATCGGCGGCAAGCGTGTCGCCGGCACCAGCGGGCGCAAGCAGGATGTGATGCAGCCGATGGACGGCTCCGTGCGCGGCACGGTGGCTTTAGCCTCGCAGGCGGAACTGCGCGCCGCGGTCGAGAACGCCAAGGCGGCGCAGCCGAAATGGGCCGCCACCAACCCGCAGCGCCGCGTGCGCGTGCTGATGAAATTCCTCGAGCTGGTCGCCCGGGACTATGACGAGCTGGCCGACATACTGGCGCGCGAGCACGGCAAGACGATCGCCGACGCGCGCGGCGACATCCAGCGCGGCCTCGAGGTGGTCGAGGTCTGCATCGGCGCTCCGCACATGATGAAGGGCGAGTTCACCGACGGCGCCGGCCCGGGCATCGACGTCTATTCGATGCGCCAGCCGCTGGGCGTCGTCGCCGGCATCACGCCGTTCAACTTCCCGGCCATGATCCCGCTGTGGAAGATCGCGCCGGCCATCGCCTGCGGCAACGCCTTCATCCTGAAGCCGTCGGAGCGCGATCCGGGCGTGCCGATCCGCATCGCCGAACTGTTCATCGAGGCCGGCCTGCCGGCCGGTATCCTCAACGTCGTCAATGGCGACAAGGAAGTGGTCGACGCCATCCTCGACGATCCGGACATCAAGGCGATAGGCTTCGTCGGCTCGACGCCGATCGCGCACTATATCTATTCGCGCGGCACCGCTTCCGGCAAACGCGTGCAGTGCTTCGGCGGCGCCAAGAACCACATGATCATCATGCCCGACGCCGACATGGATCAGACGGTCGACGCGCTGATCGGCGCCGGTTACGGCTCGGCCGGCGAACGCTGCATGGCGATTTCGGTGGCCGTCCCGGTCGGCAACGACACCGCCAACCGGCTGATGGAAAAGCTGGTGCCGCGCGTCGAAAGCCTGAAGGTCGGTCCCTCGACCGATTCTTCCGCCGATTTCGGCCCGCTGGTGACGGCACAGGCGCTGGAGCGCGTCAAGGGCTATGTCGATATCGGCATCAAGGAAGGCGCCAAGCTCGTCGTCGACGGCCGTGGCTTCAAGATGCAGGGCTATGAGAACGGCTACTATATGGGCGGCTGCCTGTTCGACAACGTGACCGCCGACATGCGCATCTACAAGGAGGAAATCTTCGGGCCGGTGCTCTCGGTGGTGCGCGCGCCGCGCTACGAGGATGCCATCAAGCTCGCCAACGACCACGAGATGGGCAACGGCGTCGCCATCTTCACCCGCGACGGGGACGCCGCGCGCGACTTCGCATCCAGAGTCCAGGTCGGCATGGTCGGCATCAACGTGCCGATCCCGGTTCCGATCGCCTATTACACCTTTGGCGGCTGGAAGGCGTCGTCCTTCGGCGACCTCAACCAGCACGGTCCGGACGCGTTCCGCTTCTACACCAAGACCAAGACGGTCACCTCGCGCTGGCCGTCGGGCATCAAAGACGGCGCGGAATTCGTCATCCCGACGATGAACTAGCCCGACGGTTTGCTCGTTTGCGCGTCCTCGCCACTTCGTGGCTGCGGGCGCGCGGCGAGGCATCAAGGACGGCGCGGAATTCGTCATTCCGACGATGAACTAGCCCGACGGTTTCGAAGCAGACCTGAGGAAGCGCGGTGCAAGCCGCGCTTTCTTTTTATCAAGCATCACTCTCGCTTTCGGCGCCGTGTCATGGCGGTGCAATTCCACTGCATGATTCGACGCGCGGCACGTCGAGAGCATCCGCATATTCTAATAATTCCATCGCCGTGTGATGGAACCAACAGACCACCATCTGCCTTAGGCTGTATTCCTGCCATGCGTGCAGGCAACCAAGCAGCGCCGGTTCAAGCCGGGGTTCTCGTCTGGCGCGAGGAGGTGTCAGATGACACGATTTGTTGTGGCGGCAATGTTGGCGGCGACGGCGATGACCGTTGGAGCCGTGCCGGCGAGCGCGGCGGCGCAATGCGCGGCGCGCGCCGACATCATCAAGGCGCTTGGCGACAAGTTCCACGAAACCGAGGCCGGGCGCGGCCTGATCAATCCAAACGTCGTGCTCGAGATCTTCGTCTCCGACCAGGGAAGCTGGACGGTGCTCGCCTCCGATACCAAAGGCCAGAGCTGCGTGCTTTCCGTCGGCGAGGGCTGGGACAGCCCGACGATTACGGCAGCGATGCCGGGCGCCTGAAACCGGCAGGGAGCCGGGGTGAGCGCCACAACGGCTCCTGCGCTCGGGCGTCAAGTGGCGCCAAGCAAGGCGCTCTCCGCGGCGCCGCTTGTTTACGGAGCGGAGCTTCACCATATCGAATCCAGGGAGTCATGATCTCCCGACGACAGACCGGAAGCCAGAAGGAGTGACGCGATGAAGACGTCCAATCCGGCCTGGAGCCTTCCGGCACACTGAGGCGGCCGAATGTGCCTCCCTTGCCGGAATGCGAAGGCAAAGGAGGTGCCCCATGGCACGCGAATTTTCGTTTCAATGGGTCAAGCTTGCGGCCGTTGGCGCCATGGTGGCGCTGTCGGCAGTTCCGGCGCGGGCGCAAGTCATCTGCGGCGGCCATGACTATCTGGTCGCGAGGCTGGCGGAGGCATTCGAGGAGAAGCGGCTGGGCTATGGCGTGGCCGGACAAGTCGCCATCTTCGAGGTGTTCGTCTCGGCAGGCGGAACCTGGACCATCCTGATGACCGACGTCAAAGGCCAGAGCTGCATCCTGGCCGCTGGCGAGGGGTGGGAAGACACGCTGGCCACCGCGGTCGGGCAGCCGGGCGGCTGAGACGCCTCGAGCAGGCGCTGGTCCTGCTCAGCGCGTGGCGGCCACCTCGGCATGACCGCGCAGCAGCGCCATCAGCTTCTTGGCGTCCTTGGCGGCGGCTTCCTCGTCGCCGTCGAGGATGGAACGGATCAGCGCCACGTGGTGCTCGGCCGATTCGGCGAGACCGGTATCGGCCTTGTAGCGATACCAGAAGCGGCGGCTGTGGGTCTGCAAGGGGGCCGCCACACGTGCCGCGAAGGGGTTGTCGGCGGCGATCGCCAGCGCTTCGTCGAGCGCCTTGTCGGCCTGGATGAAGGCAAGCACATTGCTCGAGATCACCGCCTTCTGCATGGCCAGGGCCGCCTCATGGAACAGGTCGGCGGCCTCGCGGGTGACGAAGCGGGCGGCCGAGCGGGCGAGCACCACCTCGATGCCGCGCCGCGCATCCAGCACCCGCAGCCAGTCGCCGGCGTGAAGCGGCGCGACCGCGATGCCGGCGCGGGGTCTGATGTCGAGAAGCCCTTCCCAGGCGAGCCGCTGGATCGCCTCGCGCACCGGGGTGCGTCCGAGACCCAGCCGCTCGATCAGCGCGCCTTCGGTGACGAAGCCCGACGGCGCCAGCTCGAGCGTGACGATCATGTGCTCAAGCGCGCGATAGGCCTTGGTCGCCGCCGGCTCGAAGGTCGCATTCGCCTCGACGGATATCAGCGGGGAGATCAATGGCGGGCTCCTGATATATTTTTCATATATCATAAGTGATTCAGCGTTGACAGGCGAATCCTTAGTAGATATACGGCTGATATATCAGAGGAGAGATAGCCATGTGGGCCGGAGTTTTCCCCGCCGTCACGACCAAATTCACCGCCGACGACCGTCTCGACCATGCCGAGATGGAGCGCTGCTACGGGCTGCAGATGGAGGCCGGCTGCGACGGCATCATCGTGTGCGGTTCGCTCGGCGAAGGACCCATGCTGTCGCCTGACGAGAAGATCGAGGTGCTGAAGGCGGCGCGGAAAGTCGCCGGCGACAAGCCGGTGCTGCTGACCGTCAACGAGCCCGGCACGCGTGAGGCCGCTGCTATCGCCAAGCGCGCCGCCAAGGAAGGCGCCGACGGCCTGATGGTGGTGCCGAGCCCGATCTACCACACCGACCCGCAAGAGACGGTCGCCGCCCTTCGCGCCGTCGCCGAAGCCGGCGACCTGCCGGTGATGATCTATTCCAACCGGCTCGCCTATCGTGTCGATGTCACCATCGACCTGATGGAGGAGCTGGCGTCGGACGACCGCTTCGTCGCCATCAAGGAATCCTCCGACGATATCCGCCGCTCGACCGAGATCATCAACCGCTTCGGCAGCCGCTACGACCTCTTCACCGGCGTCGACAACCTCGCCTTCGAGGCGCTGTCGGTCGGCGCCATCGGCTGGGTCGCCGGCCTCGTCACCGCCTTCCCGCGCGAGACGGTCGCGATCTACCAGCTGATGCGGCAGGGCCGCCGCGACGAGGCGCTGGCGATCTATCGCTGGTTCCGGCCCTTGCTCGACCTCGATGTCTCGACCTATCTGGTCCAAAACATCAAGCTTGCCGAAGTGCTGGCGATCGGTACCAATGATCGCGTGCGCATGCCGCGCCAGCCGCTGTCGGGCGAACGCCGCAAGGCGGTGGAGAACATCGTCCGGGACGCGCTGGCGGTGCGACCGACGCTGCCGGCGCTGCAGACGTCTCCTCGATCGGTGGAGAAGATGGCGGCGGCCGAATAAGGGACAGCACCGACGTGCCAGGAAATTCCAAATCCTCGGAACAGGAGCGGCGCTCCGCCACTGGGGCATCTTCTGCCGGTGCACGGGGAGAAGCGGAAGACATCGCCATCATCGGCGGCGGCATCATCGGCATCTGCGCCGCGACCCTGCTCTGCGAGGCCGGGCGCAGCGTCACCGTCTTCGACCGCACCGGCATCTGCGAGGAGACGAGTTCCGGCAATGCCGCCGCCTTCGCCTTCTCCGACGTGCTGCCGCTGGCGCATAAGGGCATGATCCGGCAATTGCCGAAATGGCTCGCCGACCCGCTCGGACCTTTGACCATCCCGCCGGCCTATCTGCCCAAGCTGCTGCCCTGGCTTATCCGCTTCTGGCGGGCGGGCGCCGCCAGGCACCACGAAGCGAGTCTGGCGGCGCAGGCCGGCATGATGAAGCTCGCCGAAGCCGAATGGATGGCGCTGCTCGACCGCTCCGGCACGCGGCCGATGCTGCGCAAGGATGGTTCGCTGGAATTCTATGAGAGCGAGGCGGAATTCCGCGCCTCGCTGCCCGGCTGGGCCGAGCGCGAGCGTTTCGGCATCGGCTTTCGCCATGTCGAGGGCGAAGAGATGGCAGCGCTGCAACCGGGTCTTTCGCCGCGCTTCGTCAAGGGCACCTTCGTTCCGGGCTGGAAGACGGTCGCCGATCCGAAGCTGCTCGGCAAATCGATCTGGGCCTATGCGGAAAAGCTTGGCGCCCGTTTCGAGCATGCGCGGGTCGCGCGCATAGAGGCCGACGCAAAGGGCGCCTCGATCGTACTGGCCGACGGCAGCAGGCGGACGGCAAAGACGCTTCTGATCACCGCGGGCGCCTGGTCCCATCTCCTGGCAAGGGATCTCGGCGACAGCATCCCGCTTGAAACCGAGCGCGGCTACAATACGACGCTGCCGGTGTCGGCCTTCGACGTGAAACGGCAGCTGATCTTTTCCGGCCATGGCTTCGTCATCACGCCGCTCGAGACCGGCTTGCGCGTCGGCGGTGCCGTCGAGCTCGGCGGCATCGAGCGGCCGCCGAATTTCGCTCGCTCGAAGGCGATGCTGGAGAAGGCGAAGCGCTTCCTGCCCGGGCTCGATCCGTCGGGCGGCCGCGAGTGGATGGGTTTTCGCCCCTCGCTGCCGGATTCCCTGCCGGTGATCGGCGCCTCGCGCGCGCCGAACGTCTACTACGCTTTTGGTCACGGCCATCTCGGCCTGACCCAGTCGGCGGCGACCGGCCGCTTGATCCGCGATCTCGTTCTCGGGCAGACTCCGCCCCTCGATCTCGCCCCTTTCCGCCCGCAACGGTTCTGACAGCAAGAGAGCAGCCATGGCCAAGAAATCCTTCTTCTGCATCGACGGCCACACCTGCGGCAATCCGGTGCGCCTGGTCGCTGGCGGCGGCCCGTTGCTCGAGGGCGCGACGATGATGGAGCGGCGAGCGCATTTCCTCGCCGAATTTGACTGGATCCGCACCGGACTGATGTTCGAGCCGCGCGGCCATGACGTGATGTCGGGGTCGATCCTCTACCCGCCGACGCGCGAGGACTGCGATATCGCCATCCTGTTCATCGAGACCTCGGGCTGCCTGCCGATGTGCGGGCATGGCACCATCGGCACAGTCACGATGGCCATCGAGCACGGGTTGATAAAGCCGAAGACGCCGGGCGTGCTCAGGCTCGACACGCCGGCCGGCCTGGTCGTCGCCGAATACAAGCAGGTCGGCGAATATGTCGAGGAGGTGCGCATCACCAACGTGCCGTCCTTCCTCCACGCCGAAGGCCTGACCATCGAATGCCCGGTGCTTGGCGAGATCAGCGTCGACGTCGCCTATGGCGGCAATTTCTACGCCATCGTCGAGCCGCAGAAGAATTACCGGGACATGGCCGACTATTCGGCCGGCGACCTCATCGCCTGGAGCCCGGTGGTGCGCCAGCGCCTCAACGAGAAATACTCCTTCGTGCATCCGGAGAACCCCGGCATCAACCGGCTGTCGCATATGCTGTGGACGGGCAAGCCGAAACATGCCGAGGCCGATGCGCGCAACGCCGTCTTCTACGGCGACAAGGCGATCGACCGCAGCCCTTGCGGCACCGGCACCTCGGCGCGCATGGCGCAGCTCCATGCCAAGGGCAAGCTCAAGGCCGGCGACAGTTTCGTCCATGAATCGATCATCGGCTCGCTGTTCAAAGGCAAGGTCGAAAAGGAGGTCAGCGTGGCCGGCAAGCCGGCGATCATCCCCTCGATCGGCGGCTGGGCGCGCATGACAGGATTGAACACCATCTTCATCGACGACCGCGATCCGTTCGCGCATGGATTCGTCGTCACATAAGCGTCACGGCCTCACGCAACGGAAGGTGTGCCGCGCAAAATGGGCAGCCTCTGTTCGCGCAAGAAATCTTCTCATCAACTTATTTTGACGGCGATTTCTTCGAGCGGGTGGGCATTATAGGGCTGAATCGTCAAAGACATTGCGTTGTGCCAATGATAGGGTCCGCGATAGTCCAGGGGGCCGGGTACGAAAAACGGACAATCGGGCGGCGTGCTTCCAAAACACGCCCGGCGATTGAAAAATCACGTTGCAATCCGGGCTCGAGACTTTACGACTAGGGGAAATACGAAAAGGAGTGCGACCCGGAAACGGGCGACATTCCAGGGGAGCCGCGTAAATATGCAGTATTTCGTCCAGCAGCTTATCAATGGGCTGACGCTGGGATCTATCTATGGCCTGATCGCAATCGGCTACACGATGGTCTACGGCATCATCGGCATGATAAATTTCGCCCATGGCGATATCTTCATGGTCGGCGCCTTCACCGCCCTCATCGTCTTCCTGATCCTCGGCGCGTTATTCTATTCGGTGCCGGTCGTGGTGGCGCTTCTGATCATGATGATCGTCGCCATGCTTCTCACCAGCCTCTACAACTGGACGATCGAAAAGGTGGCCTACCGGCCGCTGCGCGGATCGTTCCGGCTGGCGCCGCTGATCACCGCCATCGGCATGTCGATCGCGCTGTCCAATTTCGTGCAGGTCACGCAAGGCCCGCGCAACAAGCCGATCCCGCCGCTGGTCAGCCAAGTCTACACGATCGACGGCATCAGCATCTCGTTGAAGCAGATCATCATCGTGATCGTCACCATCGCGCTGCTGGCGATCTTCTGGTACCTGGTCAACCGAACCGCGCTCGGGCGGGCGCAACGCGCCTGCGAGCAGGATCGCAAGATGGCTGCGCTGCTCGGTATCGACGTCGACCGCACCATCTCCATCACCTTCATCATGGGCGCTGCTCTTGCCGCCGTCGCCGGTACCCTGTTCCTGATGTATTACGGCGTCGTGGTGTTCTCGGACGGCTTCGTGCCGGGCGTGAAGGCCTTCACGGCGGCCGTGCTTGGCGGCATCGGCTCGCTACCTGGCGCGGTGCTCGGAGGATTGCTCATCGGCTTCATCGAGAGCATGTGGTCGGCCTATTTCTCGATCGACTACAAGGACGTCGCCGCTTTCTCGATCCTGGCGATCGTGCTCATCTTCCTGCCCTCCGGCATTCTCGGCCGGCCTGAAGTCGAAAAGGTCTGATCCTGATGGCCGTTACCGTGTCTTCGGAGCGCGACACCGTCGCTACTCCAGTTCAGCGCGCTTTTCGCGAAGCGCTCTATGCAGGCGCCATCGCGCTCGGCCTGTTCGTGCTGTTTATCGGTCTCAGGACCGATCAGAATATCTCCAACGAACTGATCCTGGTGCAGCGCTGGGGCCTGCTCGCCCTGGTGGTCATCGCCACCGCCGGGGGCCGCTTCCTGTATGTCGCCTATGGCCAGCCCTTCGTGGCCAGCCTGAAGATCGCCGACATCGACACAGGCCTGCTGCCCGACACCATGGCGGCACGCTTCTTCAGGATGCCTTATTTCATAGCCGCGGTCGTTGTCGCAGCCTTGCTGTTTGTGCTGGCCGGCTCGCTTGACGGGCTGCTCGGACCCGACCTTGCCGGCTACGCGCGCTTTGTACGGGCGCTAGCGATCATTTATGCCGTCGCCTGGGTAATGTATTATTTCCGGGCCTTCATCCACGCCCATTTCTCGGCGTTGGGCATCAGCGCGCTGGCGCTCTATCCGATCGTCGTCGTGCTGGTGCTTGCGCTGGTAACAGGATCGATGGCGGGAGGGTTTCAGGGCTCTCTGAAGTGGGTCGACAATTTCGGCATCCAGATCCTGATCTATGTGATGCTGGCCTGGGGGCTCAACATCGTCATCGGCCTCGCCGGCCTGCTCGATCTCGGCTACGTCGCCTTCTATGCCGTCGGCGCGTATGCCTACGCGCTGCTCGGCACGCATTTCGGCCTCTCCTTCTGGATCCTGCTTCCGGCCGCCGGCTGCATGGCCGCCTTCTGGGGCGTCATGCTCGGGTTCCCGGTGCTGCGGCTGCGCGGCGACTATCTGGCGATCGTCACCCTTGCCTTTGGCGAGATCATCCGCCTCGTCCTGATCAACTGGCGCGAGGTGACAAACGGTTCGGCCGGCATTTCCGGCATTCCAAAAGTCTCCTTCTTCGGCCTGATGTCGTTCAACGTCTCGGACCCGAACTACATCGCCAAGGTGCTGCACATCGCCACGTCGAGCGCCTATTACAAGATCTTCCTTTACTATCTGATCCTCGGACTCTGTCTTTTGACGGCCTTCGTTACCATCAGGCTGCGCCGGTTGCCGGTCGGCAGGGCGTGGGAAGCGCTGCGCGAGGACGAGATCGCCTGTCGCTCGCTCGGCATCAACACCACCACCACCAAGTTGACGGCGTTCGCCACCGGCGCCATGTTCGGCGGCTTCGCCGGTTCGTTCTTCGCCGCACGGCAAGGTTTCGTCAGCCCCGAATCCTTCGTCTTCCTGGAATCGGCGATTGTCCTCGCCATCGTCGTGCTCGGTGGCATGGGTTCGCTGGTCGGCATCGCCGTAGCGGCGCTGGTGATGATCGGCGGCACCGAAGCGTTGCGGGAACTCGACTTCCTGAAGCGGGTCTTCGGTCCCGATTTCACGCCTGAACTCTACCGCATGCTGCTTTTCGGCATGGCCATGGTCATCGTCATGCTGTGGAAGCCGCGCGGCTTCGTCGGCAGCCGCGAGCCGACGGCCTTCCTGAAGGAGCGAAGAGCGGTTTCAAGCTCCTTCACCAAGGAGGGGCACGGCTGATGAACGCGACCCCTTCCTCGAACGATTTCATCCTGCAGGTCGAGCATCTGTCGATGAAGTTCGGCGGCCTGGTCGCCATCGGCGACCTGTCGTTCCAGGCCAGGCGCGGCGAGATCACCGCGCTGATCGGTCCGAACGGCGCCGGCAAGACGACGGTGTTCAACTGCATCACCGGCTTCTACAAGCCGTCTGAAGGCATGATCACGCTGAACCGGAACGACGGCTCGACCTATCTGCTCGAGCGCCTGCCCAACCACGAGATCCCGGCCCGCGCCAAGGTGGCGCGCACCTTCCAGAACATCCGCCTGTTCTCGGGCATGACGCTGCTGGAGAACCTCCTGGTCGCGCAGCACAATAAGCTGATGAAGGCTTCGGGCTATACGCTTCTCGGCCTGTTCGGCTTTCCGAGCTATCGCCAGGCCTCGGCCGAGTCGATCGAGCTCGCCAGGCACTGGCTGGAGAAGGCCGATCTTGTCGAGCGCGCCGACGATCCGGCCGGCGACCTGCCCTATGGCGCGCAGCGGCGCCTGGAAATCGCGCGCGCCATGTGCACGGGGCCGGAGCTTCTGTGCCTCGACGAACCGGCCGCCGGCCTCAATCCGAAGGAATCTGCGGCGCTCAACGAGCTGTTGATGGGCATCAAGAGCACCGGCACGTCGATCCTGCTCATCGAGCACGACATGTCGGTGGTGATGCAGATCTCCGACCATGTCGTCGTGCTCGAATACGGCCGCAAGATCTCCGACGGCAATCCGGCGTCGGTCCGCACCGATCCGCGCGTCATCGCTGCCTATCTCGGCGTCGACGACGAGGAGGTTGAGACGGTGCTGACCGAGGTCGGCGATGAGGACGTGATCGAGCAGCTCGATACCGGCCCCGATTCCGCGCATGGGCCGGGAAATTCCGCTTCGATGATGGCCGGGCCGGTTTCCGATTCGGTCGAACATGGGAATAAGGGCGAGCGGGTCACGGTGTCGAAGGGCGCCTCGAAGGCGGCGCAAGTCGACGCGCGCGCCGCATCGATAACCAGCAAACCGGTTCCAGCGCCAGCGACAAAGTCGGCCGCCGCGAAAGGCAAGCCGACGGCGAAAGCCCCTGCAAAGAAGGCCCCCGGCAAGGCGCCGGCGAAAGCCGGCAGCATCTCGAATCGCCTCGACGCGCCACGCGGCGGCAAGGCTGACAGCCTGATCCGCATCAAAGGCATCGGCCCGGTCAACGAGCGCAAGCTCAACGAGCACGGCATCTTCCATTTCGACCAGATAGCGGCCTGGAAGAAGGCCGATATCGAGGCCGCGGAAGCCTATCTCGCCTTTGACGGGCGCATTGCCCGCGAAGACTGGATCGGCCAGGCGAAGACGCTGGCGAAGGAAGCGGCGGCCAAGCCCGCGATGCGTGGAGGGCGTAAATAATGGCCGGCACAACGCTGCTCGACATCAAGGGCGTCGAAACCTACTACGGCAACATCCGGGCGCTGAACGGCGTCGATGTCAGCGTCAACCAGGGTGAGATCGTGGCGCTGATCGGTGCCAACGGCGCCGGCAAGTCGACGCTGATGATGACCATCTTCGGCGCGCCGCGCGCCCGCACCGGAACCATCACCTTCGCCGGCACCGACATCACCAAGATGCCGACGCATGAGATCGCACGCCTGCGCATCGCGCAATCCCCGGAAGGCAGACGCATCTTTCCGCGCATGACGGTGATGGAAAATCTGCAGATGGGCGCCAGCCTCGACAACCTCAAGCACTATGACGAGGACGTCGAGAGGGTGTTCACGCTGTTCCCGCGGCTGAAAGAGCGCATCGCCCAGCGCGGCGGCACGCTGTCGGGCGGCGAGCAGCAGATGCTGTCGATCGGGCGCGCGCTGATGGCGCGGCCGAAGCTTTTGTTGCTGGACGAGCCGTCGCTGGGCCTCGCGCCGCTGATCGTCAAGCAGATCTTCGACGCCATCCGCGAGCTCAACAAGACGCAGGGGCTGACCGTGTTCCTGGTCGAGCAGAACGCCTTCGGCGCGCTCAAGCTCGCCACGCGCGGTTATGTCATGGTCAACGGCAATGTGACGATGAGCGGCACCGGCAAGGAATTGCTCGCCAATCCGGAAGTGCGCGCCGCCTATCTCGAAGGCGGACATCACTAGAGCGCGATGACTTTCCCAGGATCGCCATCTCGCTCTAAGGTTTTGTTCTTGAAGCATGATCTTCTCCGAAAAGTCTGCAACTTTTCGGGATCATGCTAAGATCTGGGGACATCAATCATGCAGGGCATTATCTACGAAGAAGCCTCGATCTGGCAGTTTCTGTTCGTCACGGGCCTGCTTGGCGGCGGGGCGGCATGGATGACAGGCAAAGCGGCGGCTCAGACCTGGAGCACGTATCTGCGGCTGTTTTTCTTCCTGCTCGGTCTCGGTATCGGCGTCAGGTTCATCCATCACGCCTTGTTCGGCGGCACGATGTTCTCGCTGCATTACTATATCGTCGACACCATCGTCCTGATGATACTGGGCTTCCTCGGCTATCAATACACGCGCACCAACCAAATGGTCACGCAGTATAACTGGCTCTATGAAAGAGCTTCCTTGTTAAGCTGGAAACCGAAAGGTTGACGTTCACCATTACGCCGTTTCGGGGATGAATCGGCGTGACAAGTGCCTGAAAATCGGCATTCTATGCTTTCTGCGATAAGGGTGGGCATCGCATGAAAGTATCATCCACGCCCACTCCGTAAATGGGAGCGTTTCAATGAAAAAATCACTCTTGTCCGCCGTTGCGCTGACCGCGTTCGTCGCGTTCAGCGGCAGCGCGTGGGCCGCTGACATCCTGATCGGCGTCGCCGGTCCGATCACCGGCCCGAACGCCGCCTTCGGCGCACAGCTGCAGAAGGGCGCGGAACAGGCGGTCGCCGACATCAACGCGGCGGGCGGCGTCAATGGCCAGCAGCTCAAGCTCGAGATCGGTGACGACGTCTCCGATCCCAAGCAGGGCATCTCGGTCGCCAACAAGTTCGTCGCCGACGGCGTCAAGTTCGTCGACGGCCATTTCAACTCCGGTGTGTCGATCCCGGCCTCGGAAGTCTACCAGGAAAACGGCATCCTCGAGATCACGCCGGCGGCGACCAACCCGAAGTTCACCGAGCGCGGCATGTGGAACACCTTCCGCACCTGCGGTCGTGACGATCAGCAGGGCAAGGTGGCCGGCGACTACATCGCCAAGAACTTCAAGGATGCCAAGATCGCCATCATCCACGACAAGACGCCTTATGGTCAGGGCCTCGCCGACGAAACCAAGAAGAACCTCAACGCCAACGGCATCACGGAAGTGTTGTACGAAGGCGTGAATGTCGGCGACAAGGACTTCTCGGCCCTCATCGCCAAGATGAAGGAAAACGGCGTCACGCTCATCTACTGGGGCGGCCTGCACACCGAAGCCGGCCTGATTATCCGTCAGTCGGCCGATCAGGGCCTGAAGGCGCCGCTGTTCTCGGGCGACGGCATCGTCTCCAACGAACTGGCCTCGATCGCGGGCGACGCTGTTGCCGGCACGCTCAATACCTTCGCTCCGGATCCGCGCAAGAACCCGGCCGCCAAGGAAGTGGTCGAGAAGTTCCGCGCCAACGGCTTCGAGCCGGAAGCCTACACGCTCTACTCCTATGCCGCGGTGCAGATCATCGCCCAGGCCATCGCCAAGACCGGCTCGGCCGACGACGCGCAGAAGGTTGCGGAGACGATCAGGGCCAACACCTGGAAGACCGCCATCGGTGACATCGGCTACGACGCCAAGGGCGACATCACCCGTCCTGACTATGTCATCTATGAATGGAAGAAGGGCGACGACGGCAAGTACAGCTACTTCGAGAAATAAGCCGGCAAACTCAAGCCGATTTTTCGGGGATGCCCGGCGCTCGCGCCGGGCATTTTCGTTGCGGGCGAGGCCAACCGGAAGCTCCGCGCCGCGCCCCGGGCAATACCCGTCCACCACCCATGATCCGTGTTCGAAGAACAGCAATGATGATTTGGCGCAAACAGGCGACTTAAATCGTTTTAGCTGTCGCGCAAATTTGTTTGCGCTGCAGCATTTTCACGTTAATCATTGCGCCGGTTCATCTCCCTTCCGCTGCTGGAGCCTACTCCTTGGCCATCACGAAGATACTCGTCGCCAACCGGTCCGAAATCGCCATCCGCGTGTTCCGCGCGGCCAACGAGCTCGGCCTCAAAACCGTGGCGATCTGGGCGGAGGAAGACAAATATTCGCTGCACCGCTTCAAGGCCGACGAGAGCTATCAGGTCGGCCGCGGACCGCATCTGGCCAAGGACATGGGTCCGATCGAAAGCTACCTGTCGATCGAGGAGGTGATCCGGGTCGCCAGGCTGTCGGGCGCCGACGCCATCCATCCCGGCTACGGCCTGCTGTCGGAAAGCCCGGAATTTGCCGAGGCCTGCGCCGAGGCCGGCGTCACCTTCATCGGCCCGAAGCCGGAAACGATGCGCCGGCTCGGCAACAAGGTCGCCGCGCGCAACCTGGCGATCGAGGTCGGCGTGCCGGTCGTTCCGGCAACCGATCCGCTGCCGGACGACATGGGCGAGGTCAAGAAGCTCGCCGCGCAAATAGGCTATCCGGTGATGCTCAAGGCCTCGTGGGGCGGCGGCGGCCGCGGCATGCGCGCCATCCGCGCCGAGGCCGACCTCGCGCGCGAGGTGATGGAAGGCAAGCGCGAGGCCAAGGCCGCCTTCGGCAAGGACGAGGTCTATCTCGAAAAGCTTATCGAGCGCGCCCGCCATGTCGAGGTGCAGGTGCTGGGCGACACCCACGGCAATGCGGTGCATCTGTTCGAGCGCGACTGCTCGATCCAGCGCCGCAACCAGAAGGTCGTGGAGCGCGCGCCGGCGCCCTATCTCAGCGAGGAGCTGCGCCAGGAGCTCTGCGACTATGCGCTCAAGATCGCGCGCGAGACCAGCTATATCGGCGCCGGCACGGTCGAGTTCCTGCAGGACGCCGACACCGGCAAGTTCTATTTCATCGAGGTAAATCCGCGCATCCAGGTCGAGCACACCGTCACCGAGCAGGTGACGGGCATCGACATCGTCAAGGCGCAGATCCACATCCTCGACGGCTTCGCCATCGGCACGAAGCAATCGGGCGTGCCGGTGCAGAAGGACATCAGGCTGAACGGCCACGCGCTGCAGTGCCGCATCACTACGGAGGATCCGGAGCACAATTTCATTCCGGACTACGGCCGCATCACCGCCTATCGCGAGGCGGCGGGCTTCGGCATCCGGCTCGACGGCGGCACCGCCTATTCGGGCGCGGTCATCACCCGCTTCTACGACCCGCTGCTCGAAAAGGTGACGGCCTGGGCGCCGACGCCCGGCGAGGCGATCTCGCGCATGAACCGGGCGCTGCGCGAGTTCCGCATTCGTGGCGTCGCCACCAACCTCACCTTCCTCGAAGCGATCATCAATCACCCGCGCTTCGCCGACAATTCCTACACGACCAGGTTCATCGACACGACGCCGGAACTATTCGAGCAGGTGAAGCGGCAGGACCGCGCCACCAAGCTGCTCAATTACCTCGCCGATGTCAGCGTCAACGGCCACCCCGAGACGCGCGGCCGGCCGATGCCGAAGGCGACTGCGGCGGCACCCGTGGTGCCCTATCTCAACGGGCATGTTCCGGACGGCAGCAAGCAGAGGCTCGACGCGCTGGGTCCCGAGAAATTCGCGGCCTGGATGCGCGGGGAGCGACAGGTGCTGGTCACCGACACGACGATGCGCGACGGCCACCAGTCGCTGCTCGCCACGCGCATGCGCACCTATGACATCGCCGGCATCGCCGGCACCTATGCGCGGGCGCTGCCGCAATTGCTCTCGCTGGAATGCTGGGGCGGCGCGACGTTCGACGTCGCCATGCGCTTCCTTACCGAGGATCCGTGGGAGCGGCTGAGCAAAGTGCGCGAGGCGGCGCCCAACCTTCTTCTGCAGATGCTTTTACGCGGCGCCAACGGCGTCGGCTACACCAACTATCCCGACAATGTCGTCCAGCATTTCGTCCGCCAAGCGGCGGCCGGTGGCGTCGATCTGTTCCGCGTCTTCGACTGCCTTAACTGGGTCGAGAATATGCGCGTCGCCATGGACGCGGTGGGCGCCGAGGGCAAGCTGGTAGAAGCGGCGATGTGCTACACCGGCGACATCCTCGATCCGGCGCGGGCGAAGTACGATTTGAAATACTATGTCGGGCTGGCCAAGGAGCTGGAGGCGGCAGGCGCGCATATCATCGCCGTCAAGGACATGGCCGGCCTGTTGAAGCCGGCCGCGGCGCGCGTGCTGTTCAAGGCGCTGCGCGAGGCGACCGACCTGCCAATCCATTTCCACACGCACGACACGTCAGGGCTGTCGGCGGCGACGGTGCTGGCGGCGGTGGAGAGCGGCGCCGACGCTATCGACGCGGCGATGGATTCCTTCTCCGGCAACACCTCGCAGCCCTGCCTCGGCTCGATCGTCGAGGCGCTGAAAGGCACCGAGCGCGACCCCGGTCTCGATCCGCAATGGATCCGCCGCATCTCCTTCTACTGGGAAGCGGTGCGCAACCAGTACGCCGCCTTCGAGAGCGATCTCAAGGGACCCGCCTCGGAGGTCTACCTGCACGAAATGCCGGGCGGCCAGTTCACCAACCTCAAGGAACAGGCGCGCTCGCTTGGCCTGGAGACGCGCTGGCATGAGGTGGCGCAGGGCTATCACGACGTCAACCTGATGTTCGGCGACATCGTCAAGGTGACGCCGTCATCCAAGGTGGTCGGCGACATGGCGCTGATGATGGTCAGCCAGGATCTCACCGTCGCCGATGTCGAGAGCTCGGCCAAAGACATTGCCTTCCCGGATTCGGTGGTGTCGATGCTGCGCGGCGATCTCGGCCAGTCGCCAGGCGGCTGGCCGGCAGCGCTGCAGAAGAAGGCGCTGAAGGGCGAAAAGCCGATTACGGTTCGACCGGGCTCGCTGCTAAAGCCCGCCGACCTCAAGGCGAGCCGCAAGGACATCGAGGGCAAGCTCGACCGCAAGCTCTCGGAGTATGAATTCGCATCGTGGCTGATGTATCCGAAGGTGTTCACCGACTTCGCCGCGGCACAGGAGACCTACGGGCCGGTCAGCGTGCTGCCGACGCCGACCTATTTCTACGGCATGAAGTCGGAAGACGAGATCTTTCTCGACATCGAGAAGGGCAAGACGCTGGTGGTGCGCTGCCAGGCGTTCGGCGATGTCGACGAGAAGGGCATGGTCACCGTGTTCTTCGAGCTCAACGGCCAGCCACGCCGCGTCAAGGTGCCGGACAGGGCGCATGGCGCTTCCGCCGCCAAGGCACGCCGCAAGGCCGAGCCTGGCAATGAGGGGCATGTCGGCGCGCCGATGCCCGGCGTCGTATCGGCGCTTGCCGTCGCGCCCGGACAGGCCGTCAAGGCGGGCGACGTGCTGCTTTCGATCGAAGCGATGAAGATGGAAACCGCACTCCACGCCGAACGCGACGGCGAGATCGCCGAGGTGCTGGTCAAGGCCGGCGATCAGATCGATGCGAAGGATCTGTTGATCGCATTTAAATGACGGTCGCAGCGCGATGCTTGAAGGGCGGTTGGCAGCAACCGTCCACAGGCGCTCGACAAGTGTCTTGACCCGCCGCGCCCGCTCGGGCAGGGAACCCGCTCCAATTTGCCGTGGCGGGAATCGCCACGGCTCCAGAAGACGCGGAGAGAAAAATGGCCGACGAAATCACCGAGACCAGCCAGACTGTAGCCGCCGGCCAGCTGCGCACCATCATCGAGCGTATCGAGCGGCTCGAGGAAGAAAAGAAGACAATCTCCGACGACATCAAGGATGTCTATGCCGAAGCCAAGGGCACCGGCTTCGACACCAAGGCGGTTCGCACGATCGTGCGGCTGCGCAAGAAGGACCAGGCCGAGCGCCAGGAAGAAGAGTCGATACTCGATCTCTACAAGGCCGCCCTCGGCATGGTCTGAGGCGCGTGGCCGGAGACCGGCCATGAACGAATTCGACTTCGGCGGCCGTCGCGCCTCGGAGTTCCGCCATCGCGGCTTCTGGGCGCTGTTCGCCGAACGGCACCCGCAAGAAAGGCAAAGGCTCGCTCGGCGCGGGCCGTGGTTCTGGCAGCGCGGGCTGCCGGATTTCGCTTTGGTCCTTTCGATGTATGTCGCGCCGGCGCAGAACCATGTCGGCGTCTTCTTCGGGCGCAATGAGAAGTTCGGCGCCACGGAGTCCTGGTCGCGGCTGAAACCGTTCCAGCCGGCGATCGAGGCCAGGCTGAAGCTCAGGCCCGAGCAGAGCTGCGAAAGTCTCGGCATCAACTCGATGTGGCGGGTGAACTGCTACGCCGAGGACAATTGGCCGGCCATGACCGACTGGCTGGTGAGGGAATGCTCACGCTTCGAAGAAGCCGTGACCGAAATTCTCGGGCAGCGATAAGTCGCCGGCGATGACGGGTTTTTTCCGTTCGCGCTGGAGAGGCCAGGTTCCGCTCGACCGGCTGTTCTGGCGCGATATGCTGCTGGTCGGTACCATCTTGAACATCGCCTCCTCGGCGCTGGCGCTGGGCCTGCTCGGGTTGAAGCTGCCGCTCTGGCTGGTGCTGGCGGTGCATTTCCTCCCCGTTCCCTACACCATTTTTCTGACGGTCGCCGTCTGGCGGACCGCGGAGAAGGTCGGGAATTTCAAGGCGCAGCTGATGATGCTCGGTTCCGCGCTCTGGCTGATCGCGACGGTCGTTGCGTAGAGCCGGATGGAGCATGAAAAAGGGCGGCCGAGGCCGCCCTTTGCGAAGACTGGAAGCCCAGATCAGGCCGCAGGCTCGAAGCGCAGCGCCACGCCATTGATGCAGTAGCGCAGGCCGGTCGGCGGCGGGCCGTCCTCGAAAACGTGGCCGAGATGGCTGCCGCAGCGCGCGCAATGGCATTCGGTGCGCACCATGCCGTAGCTGCGGTCGACGGTGGTCTCGATCGAGCCCTGGACCGGATCGTTGAAGCTCGGCCAGCCGGTGCCGCTCTCGAACTTCAGCTTGGATTCGAACAGTGGCTGGTCGCAGCC
>NZ_VFWS01000101.1:0-18986 GCF_006443065.1 Mesorhizobium sp. B1-1-5
AGACCATAGAATCCATGCCGCGACTTGGAAGCGCCGCCACGGTGCAGAATTCTGCTCCGTTGCACGCCTCGGCGAAGGTAACGGCATGGATTCCAGGGTCTTCGCGACGGAGCTTCGCTCCTTGCTTCGCCATAGAATGACGAGGTTGGGGCGGCTTCAACCAATCCCCGGCGTTTGCGCTGATTGCACGGAAATGAATGGAAAATCTTGCACCAACGGCAACCTTTCAAAATCCCTGTGTCGGGGAACTAGTTTCGAATAAGCCAAAGCGCGCGGCGCGCGATTTGCCAGGCCGTCCCCCACATGTCGCCGGGCCGCCGCGGAAGCGCGGCTGAACACGCTCAAGCTGACAGGTGCGGCAACGCGGCAGCGCGAGCTTGGACTGAGCGGCTTGAGCCGGGCGGATTTCCTGCCCGACAGGCCTAAGCGACGAGATCGCTCCTTGGCGTTTGCATGGCCGGCCCTCCGAAATTGGCCTCGAGCCAGGCAATGGCGCTCGCAACATCCTCGATGGCGAAGCGCGCGGTGGTCTCGCCCTGCGGCTTGACGCGGATCGAAATTCCCCCGGCGGCATTGACCATTTCGAAGCCGTTCTCGTCGGACGTGTCGTCGCCAAGGAACACAGGACGCCTGCCGCTGAACGGACCAGTCTGCATGAAGCGCCGGATCGCGGCGCCCTTGGCTGCTTCGAGCGGCATCAACTCGACGCCGGCATTGCCGGCGATGACACGGTAACCTTTCGGCAGGCGCTCAAGCGCTGCCTCGACCAGTTCCGTCGCCCGCGCCAGAAGCTGGGGTGCTGCTCTCGTGTGGATGGCGAGCACAGGTCCCTTGCGCTCGACATAGACGGCCTTGCTTGCCAGCTCCAGCTCGATCTCGTCGGCGAGCGCCGCCATGTCCGCCGGCTCGTCGGCGGCCTCGATCCGGCCATCCGGCGCAAGCCTGTGCTCCAACCCATAGAGGCCGGCGATCCTGAGCTTCAAGGGATTGAACAGATGGTCCACGGCCGCGATCGAGCGGCCGGTGATGAAGGCGAGCGCCCCGTCCAGCCGCCGTTCGATCGTCTGCAGCAATTGCCGCAACTCGGCGCTGACCGACACGCTGTCGGGATGCGCCGCGTGCTCCAGCAAGGTGCCGTCGATGTCGAGGAAAAGCGCCCACCGGCCTTCGGGAAGCGGCGGGGTAAGGTCTGCCTGACTATTCATCGGAATCCGACTGCCTGTTTGCGTTCGAACATGGAAACGACGTTGTCGCCGGTGGGGCCCGAAGGCCGATCGTATAAAGCCGTGACCCGGTCGAGGTCGCCGCGCTTCCTGAGCCGCGCCGCGTCGAGGAGCATGCTGCCGGCCCAGCGATAGACGTTGTTGTCGCGCACGATGTCGCGCATGCGCCGCATGCGCTCGTGCTGCTCGTCCGGCCCCATGGTCATCGCCTGCAGCATCGCCTCGCTCATCATCGCCGCGTCGTACGGATTGACGATCAGCGCCTCCAGCAATTCGCGCGAGGCGCCCGCGAAGGTGCTGAGCAGCAGCACGCCCCGCTCGTCGTCGCGTGACGCCACGAACTCCTTGGCGACGAGATTCATGCCGTCATGGAGGCTGGTGACGAGGCAGATGTCGGCGGCGCGATAAAGCTCATAGACCGCGGCTTGCGAATGGTGCTCGGCCACCATGACGACCGGCTGATAGGATTTGCTGCCGTAGCGCTGGTTGAGCTCGTCGGCATAGCGCAGGCATTCGTCGTGAAGCTGCTTGTAGGCAGGCAGCGTGCCCCGGCTTGGTGCGGCGATCTGCAGGAATACGACGTTGCCGATCGTTTCTGGATGACGGATGAACAGTTCCTCAAGCGCATGGAAGCGATCGAGGATGCCTTTGGTGTAGTCGAGGCGTTCGACGCCGACGCAAAGCTTGGCGCCAGCTGGAATTCTGAACCGCTTGCGCACGCGCGCCCGGCACTCCTCGACACTCGGAAGCGTCTTCAGCAGCTCGACCGGCCATTCGATCGAGATCGGGTAGGAATGCACGAGCGTCACCTGGCCGCCATAGGAAATGGCCGCGTCGGCTCGCTCGATCCGGCTTTCCATGAAACGGTCGACGCTTTCGGTGAAGTTGTTGGCGTGGAACTGGGTGTGGAAGCCCACGATCGAACTGCCGAGCAGGCCGTCGAGGATGCGCTCGCGCCATGGACAGATGCTGAACACTTCCGAGTTCGGCCATGGTATGTGCCAGAAGGTGATGACGATCGCCTCCGGCAGGCGCTCGCGGATCATGCGCGGCAGAAGCGCGAAGTGGTAGTCCTGGACCAGCACGATCGGCCGCTCGTTTCGCGCCTCGGCAACCACCGTCTCGGCGAATTTGCGGTTGACGGCCTCATAGGCCTCCCAGTCGGATTCGCGGAAGATCGGACGCGTGAACGCGATATGGCAGAGCGGCCACAGGCCCTCATTGGCGAAGCCAAGATAATAGCCCTGATATTCGTCGTCGCTCAGCCAGACGCGGCGCAGCGTGTAGGAAGGATTGCCGGGCGGCACTTGCACGCGGTCGTTCCTGTCGACCACCGTCCGATCGGCAGTGCCGCCGCCATAGGCGATCCAGGTGCCGGCGCAAGCGCGCGTGATCGGTTCCAGCGCCGAGACCAGCCCGCTCGCCGGCACGACAAGCTCGACGTTGCCGTCCCTGGTTTCGTTGTGGATATAAGGCTCGCGATTGGAGACGATGATGACCTGCGCATCCGGTAACTCGTCCGCGAGGATCTTGCGCAACGTCTCCGGCGACCATGTAACCAGCGCCGCGTCGACCGACTGCCCGTTCTTCTCGAATTCGCGCAGCACCTTGCGCGCGGCCTCTGTGGCGAAGTCGTCGCCGGAGCCTGCCATAGCCGGTACCCTCGGGTGATTGCGACGGTACCGGGATATCGAAATGAAAATCGCGAATGCGGAAAGTCCAATGCTTGCGAGAATAAGGACCAGTAACAGAACGCTATATTGTGTCATTGAAATGCCAGGCTGCCTCCGGCTGTCCGCTCATTGTTTTCGTTCTTGCCGGCTGCGGACGGCAGACCGGTCCACCTGTGCAACGCACAAGCCGGCCATGGGTTCCGACATTTTTCGATTGTTGAACGCGGGCTTGCGACGCCTTCTTCTAAGTCCGCACGATAAGCGGCACCTGGCCTTCATGACGATCGGAAAGGAAGGCGGCGACACGGTCGCCGACCCGCTGGAAGGTCACATCGACGACCTTGTCCCCGACACTCAGATGCCTGAGCATCAGGGTGTCGATACCGATCGGCAGCCTCGGGCGCGTGACATGCAGTTCGCCTTTCCAGCCATCGATTTCCAGGCCCAGACAGGCCTGCATCAGCATGAAGGTAGAGCCTGCCGACCAGGCTTGCGGCAGGCAGGCTACTGGATAGGCGATCGGCGCTTCGCCCGGCGCCCGGGCGAAACCGCAGAACAATTCAGGCAGCCGCATATTGAAATGCACGGCCGATTCGAAAGTACCGCTCATCAGCCGCACCACGCTGTCGCGCTCGCCGTAGCGCGCGAGGCCCACGCCACAAAGCGCGGTATCGTGCGGCCAGATCGAGCCGTTGTGGTAGGACATCGGGTTGAAGAACACCGCATCGTCGGCGAGCGTCCGCAGTCCCCAGCCGGAATGGAAGGCGGCCGACAGCAGCTGCTCGGCGACCAGCTTGGCGCGGTCGGGCTGCGGCAGCCCGACGAAGAGCAGGTGCCCGGCATTTGTTGTTCGAACCTTGCAGGGCTGGCCCTCGCCATCTATGGCCAAAGCATAGAAATTCAGGTCGTCCAGCCAGAAATCGCGTTCCACCGCGACCCGCATTTCCTCGGCGCGGTTTTCCCAGTGCTCGGCATCCGCGAATTCGCCGCGGCGGCGCGCGAGTGCCGCCAGGCCGCGGAAGGCGGCAAAGACATAGCCTTGCACCTCGACCAGCGCGATCGGCCCCTTGGGGATGCGGCCGTCGGCGTGGAAGACCGAATCGAAGCTGTCCTTCCACCCCTGGTTGGCGAGGCCGGACTCGGCGGCACGCTGGTAGGTGACGAAGCCGGTGGCGCGGCTCGCCTCCTCCGTCCATTCGGCGGCGGCCTTCAGCGAGGGCCAAAGCTTGTCGATGAAGGCCATGTCGCCGGTGCGGTCGGCATAGGCGGAAGCCAGATGGATATAGAGCGGCGTGGTGTCGACGCCTCCGTAATAGCGGCCGAAAGGAAGCTCGCGCAGCGCCGCCATCTCGCCCTTGCGCGTCTCATGCATGATCTTGCCGGGCTGCGAATCCGAAAAGGGCGACGTTTCGGTCGCCTGGTGCTCGGCCAGAAAAGCAAGCACCCCGCGCGCCAGTCCAGGATTGAGCCAAAGCATCTGCAGGCTCGAGATCACGCCGTCGCGGCCGAACGCGGTCGAGAACCACGGGATGCCGGCATAGGGATAAGGTCCGGTCGAAAGCTCGGTGGTGAGCAGCGCGACATCGGCGCGGGCGCGCTCGACCCAATCGTTGAACACGCGCCCCGAGCTGTGCACCGTGGCGCCGTGCCTGCGCTTGGCGCGCATGCCGAACCGCGCGCGCGCCGCCGCGGCGCGGAAGCGGTCGCGATCGGGCGGGTCGGCGATCGCGGGGCCAACCTCGACATAAAGCACCTTTCGACTGCGCTTGGTCACGGCGATGAGGAAATCGGCGCGATTGTCGCTCAACTGGTCTGGCGCCTGCGAAAAGGAGATTGCCGAAAGTCGCGGCAAGCCGTCCAGGCCATCATAGCCGAGCAGGACCGTGGTCTTGTCGGTCTTGGCGATATGCGTGGTGCCCCGCTTCACCCGGGTCGAGCCGCGCACCTCGAACATGTCGCGAAAGTCGGCGGCGAAATGCAGCGACGCGGTTATGGTGGAATGCTCGCGGCTGTAGTTGGAGAGCGTGATGCGCTCGAACAGCCTGTCCTGCCAGATCAGCCTGACGCGCTCGATATGGATCGCGCCCTGCGGCATATCGCGGCCGGCAGCGCTTTGAATAGGCAGGTTGGTCAGGTTGGACGTGAACAGCACATTGTCCTGGCTGAGCGATGCACCGAGCAGCGACATCGGCCTGCCGCCGATGGTCAGCCGGAATTCGGACAGCACGCGCGTGTCGTCGCGGAAGAACCCGTCGCCCGAACCCCTGATGTCGCCATAGGCGTCGGCGACGGCGAAGCAGTCGCCCTGCTTGAGGGCAAAAAGCCGGTGCGGTTCTCGCGGCGCCGTCTCGTCAAGCGAGGAAAGGGCCACGGCAGGATCGAGCTTGCGCTCGTCGAGCTCCGTCATTCGTCACCTCTTCGGTTGCCCCACCCTAGAGCATGATGCCGAAAAGTGTGAAGCGGTTTTCGGACGACATCATGCTCTATCTCTTTGATTTAGTGCCGGATTCAGATTTCAGGTCGAACAGACCTGAAATCATCCGGCTCTAGGCAGTCAAGGTCAGGAGGCCCTGGCCTCCGGCATGCCGGTCAAACGCATATAGGCAGAAAGGTAGTCGCGCGCCATTCTTGTCGCCGAGAACCTTTTCTCGAAGACCGCCCTCACCTGCTGCCGGTCGAGTTCGAGAAGCGCGGGCATCGATGCGACCGCATCGTCGACATTGTCCACGACGAAGCCGGTGACGCCATTGTCGACGATCTCCGGCAGGGCGCCGTTGTTCCAGGCGATCACCGGTGTGCCGCAGGCCATGGCCTCGATCGCGACGAGGCCGAACGGTTCGGGCCAGTCGATCGGGAACAGCAGGCCTGCCGCGTTGCCCAGGAATTCGGCCTTCTCGTCTTCCGTGATCTCGCCGACATAGTCGATGCGGTCGCCATCGATGAGCGCCTCGATGTTGTCGTGGAAATAGGCGCGATCGTCGTCGCCGATCTTGGCCGCCAGCTTCAGCTTCAACCCGGACCGACGCGCGATCTCGATGGCGCGGTCCGGCCGCTTGTCGCGCGACAGGCGGCCGAGGAAAGCGAGATACGGCTCTTCCCCATGTGGTTCATAGGTCGGCTGGTAGGCATCGAGCGGCAATCCGTGATGGATCGTGGCCAGCCAGTTCGCATCCGGCAAACCGCGCTTCTGGCTGTGCGAGATCGAGATCATCGGGAAACGCGGGAAGCGTTTGTAGGCCGGCGCCAGGTCGACATAGTCGAGCCGGCCATGCGGCGTCGTCACCGTGCGACCTGCGATCTGCTCGAAGAACGGAAAATGCAGGAAATGGCTGAGGTGGAAATGAATGACGTCGAATTCGCCGGCGCGTTCGCGCACATCGGCGAGCATCGCCAGATGCGCGGCGATTTCCGATTTCTTTGGCCGCGGGTCGAGGCGTATCGCCTGGTCGCGGCCTGGCACCAGTCGCGCCGATGTCTCGCTGTCACCGCTCGCGAACAGCGTGACGTCATGCCCGAGCTCGACGAGTGCTTGGGTGATATAGAAGACGATCCGCTCCGTGCCGCCGTAAAGTTTCGGCGGCACGGATTCATAAAGCGGCGCTACATGGGCTATGCGCATCTGGTCCCTCAGCTGTTGACGCGAGGCAAAATGCGTCAGCCGCGAGATCGTTCCTGCCCAATTGGTCGCTGGTCCGGTCGATATCCGCTCGACCGGGCAAGATAGGCCGCACAGCTTTCAACCTCGCCGCTCTCTCCGGGCTCGATGCCGGGGCGGCAAGTAACTAAATCAACTTGATTTTCTAAAGCGGCATTCTAGGGTTGCCGTGGCTGGTAACTATCTCATGATCCCCAAGAAAGCCATCTCCGGCACCAATCTCGAGCAGGCGAAATCGCACAACCGGCGTGTGGTGATCGAAGCGATCCGCATCAACGGCGCGCTGTCGCGGGCGGCGATCGCGAGGCTGACGGCGCTGTCGTCGCAGACCATTTCCAACATCGTCGAGGAATTGGAAGCGGCCGGGCTGCTGCAGCCTGAAGCAACGCTGAAGGGCGCGCGCGGCCAACCCGCCGTCCCCTACTCGATCAACCCCGATGGCGGTTATTCGGTCGGCCTGCAGCTCGACCACCAGATGGCCGTCGGCGTCGTGACCGATCTCTCCGGCACCGTGCGTGCGCGCATCGAGAGAGATGTCGACCGACCGACTCCCACGCAGGCCATGCCGCTGCTAGCCGCGATCTCGAGCGACCTGATCGCAACGAGCCGGCTGAACCGCACGAGACTGCTCGGCATAGGGATGGCGATGCCCGGGCCGTTCGGCGTCGAAGGCATGACTTCGGTCGGGCCGACCGCCCTTCCCGGCTGGCAGGATTTTCCGGTGGCCGAAGAACTGGAGCGCCTGACCGGCATCGCCGTTATCGTCGAGAACGACGCCACAGCGGCGGCAGTGGGCGAGCGGCTTTATGGCGTTGCCCGCAAGCTCGACAGCTTCGTCTACCTCTTCATCGGAACAGGCCTCGGCGCCGGCCTCTTCCTCGACGGCCATCTCTACAAGGGCAGCCGCCACAATGCCGGCGAGATCGGCCACATCATCGTGCGGCCGGGCGGCCTGCCCTGCGACTGCGGCAAGCGCGGCTGCCTGGAGCGCTACGTCTCGCTGCGCGCCGCTTATGACAGGCTCGACCTGCCGGACCCCGATCATGCCTCACCCGACCTGCTGGAAGAGCTTTTGGCAAGCGGCGACAGCCGCTTCGAAGCATGGCTCGCCGAGGCGGTCGAGCCATTGCGGCAGGCGATCGACGTCCTTGAAATGGCGCTCGACCCCGAGACCGTCGTGCTCGGCGGCTTCATGCCGCTGCCGGTGATCGAGGCACTGGCCGGCCGGCTGGAACCGCTCCATCTCTCGGTGAGCTCGACCAGCGCCCGTACCACGCCGCGCGTCGTGGTCGGCGCCGCGGGAAAGGACACATCCGTCCTCGGCGCCGCGGCCCTGCCGATCTTCTCGGAAACCAACCCGCAATTCGACGTGCTGCAGAAGCCGGTCGGCTGATACGCTGGCGTTGAGCCAGGTTCCTACGAGGAACCGGGTGCCGCAGCGGTCACCCGCCACACCGTGTTGCCGACATCGTCGGCGATCAGCAGCGCGCCGGACTTATCGACGGCAACACCGACCGGACGGCCCCTCGCCTCGCCCTTGTCGTTGAGGAAGCCGGTGACGACATCCTGCGCCATGCCGTCGGGATGCCCGCCGCTGAACGGCACGAAGACCACCTTGTAGCCGTTGAAGCGGGAGCGGTTCCAGCTGCCATGCTCGCCGACAAAGGCGCCGCCGCGATAGGATTGCGGCAGGTTGTTCGCGGTATAGAAGGCAAGCCCGAGCGGCGCGACATGCGAGCTCAGCGCGTAGTCCGGCGGGATGGCCTTCGCCACCATGTCCGGCCGCTGCGGCATGACGCGCGGATCGACATGCTGGCCATAGTAGCTGTAGGGCCAGCCATAGAAGGCGCCGTCCTTCACCGAGGTCATGTAGTCCGGCACCAGGTTCGGCCCGAGCTCGTCGCGCTCGTTGACCACCGTCCAAAGCGCCTTGCTTTCAGGTTCGAACGTCAGACCGTTGGGATTGCGCAGCCCGCTGGCGAAAATGCGCGAGCGGCCGGTGGCGCGGTCGACTTCCCAGATCGCAGCGCGGTCCTTCTCGGCCTGGATGCCGTTCTCGGTGATGTTGGAATTCGAGCCTATGCCGACATAGAGCAGCGAACCGTCTGGGCTCGCCACCAGGCTCTTCGTCCAGTGGTGATCGATCGGCCCGCCCGGCAGTTCCGTCAGCACCTTACCCGGCGCCGTGATCTTGGTGTCGCCCGGCTGATAGGGGTAGCGCATGATGGCATCGGTGTTGGCGACATAGAAGTCGTTGCCGACCAGCGCCACGCCGAAGGGCGCGTTGAGATGGTCGAGGAATACGCCCTGGTAATCCGGCTTGCCGTCGCCATTGGTGTCGCGCAAGATCGTGATGCGGTTGCTCGGGCCGGTGTCGCCGCCGGAGGTGACCCAGCTTTCGACCAAACCCATGACGATGTCCTTCGGCCGCTTGACCGACGCTTCTTTCGGCGCCTTGGACTCCACCACCAGGATGTCGCCATTGGGCAGCATGTAAAGCGAACGCGGATGCTGAAGCCCCTTGGCCATCGCCTCGATCTGCAGGCCTTGCGCGACCGTCGGCTTTTCATTGTTCTTCCAGCCGACCACCGAGGCCAGATGCATCGGCGGGAAAAGGTACTGGTTTATCTCCGGCAGTTTCGGATTCGGGCCGATCTGTGCGCTCGGGTCGGTGTTGTCGTCGCTGCAGCCGGCAACGCCCAGGGCCATTGCGCAGCAAAGCGCCGCGGTCGTCCATTTGATTACGCTGTCAAGTCGCCTCATCGGCCACTCCTACATGATGGCGATAGACCAGAGCCCAACCGAGCCAGCCGGTGAAGATCAGGATGATCACCACCAGCGCCGACAAGATCAGCCCGGTCGGCACGACGGATGTCCAGGCGTCGCGCGTGTGGACGAGCATGTTGAAGAAGGACAGCACGAGCACGACGGCGTTACCCCCCATGTGCAGCCATGCAGTCGGCTGAGCGCGTATCCTGCGGTCTCCAAGAAAGTCGGTAAGCCCTGCAATGGCGGCCAAGATGGCGACAATGACACCCACGGTCAGGAGCCAGGCCGAGAAATTGGCCCAGGTCATTTCCGCTGTCCGCCAGTAGGCGATATCGGTGAGCAAGGTCCCGACGAAACAGGCGATCGGGATGGTGACAAGCATGGGATGTATGGGATGGCCGGCAATGCTTGCCGTGGATTGCGGATTTTCCATGCGGAAGCTCCTTTCCGCGCTGCAGCTTTGATGTAACAGCGCAAAAAGGCGAATGTTCCGCCGGAATTTCTCGCGCTCACCGGAAGGTGAACGTCCGATTGTCAGCCCAGGCTACTGCCGGCCAAGCCCTCGCGGCCTCGTCAACTCCGCGGATGGACCTGCGGTATCGCCTCGTCGAGCGAGCGCTCGAACGCATCGACCAAGGCGTCGACCTGCGCCTCGGTGATGATCAACGGCGGACAGAAGGCGATCGCGTCGCCCATATTGCGCGAGATGACGCCGTTCCGCTGCAGCAAGCCGTTGACCAGCGCGCCGAGCGCTGCCGGCTTACCCCAGGGCGCCTTGGTTGCCTTGTCGGCGACGAGCTCCACGGCGGCGATGAGACCGACGCCGCGCACCTCGCCCACCAGCGGATGCGAGGCGAGTTGGCTGAGTCGCGCCTGCAGATGCGCGCCGACCTTGCGCGCATTGCCGACCAGGTCGCGCTCCTCGATCAGCTTGATGTTCTCCAGCGCCACGGCGGCTGCGACCGGATGACCGCCGCCGGTGAAGCCGTGGCCGAAGGTGCCGATGCGGTCGCTCTCGTCGGCGATCGGCTCGAACACACGATCGTTGATCAGCAGCGCCGAGATCGGCAGGTACGATGACGAAATCTGCTTCGACAGCACCATGATGTCGGGCTTGATGCCGAAGGTGTGCGAACCGAACATCTCGCCGGTGCGGCCGAAGCCGCAGATCACCTCGTCGGCCACCAGCAGGAGGTCGTATTTCGACAGCACCGCCTGGATCTTTTCCCAATAGCCGGCAGGCGGAACGACGACGCCGCCGGCGCCCATGATCGGCTCGCCGATGAAGGCCGCGATCGTTTCGGGTCCCTCGGCAAGGATGAGCTTTTCCAGCTCGTCGGCGAGCCGTGCGGAGAACTGCTCCTCGCTCTCGCCGGACTCCGCGTCGCGCCAGTGATGCGGCGTCGACGTATGCAGGATATTGGCGATCGGCAGGTCGAAGGAGAGATGGTTGTTGGGCAGGCCGGTCAGGCTCGCCGAGGCGATGGTGACGCCATGATAGCCGCGCTTGCGGCTGATGATCTTCTTGCGCGCCGGCTGTCCAAGCGCGTTCGATCGATACCAGATCATCTTGATCGCGGTGTCGTTGGCCTCCGAGCCGGAATTGGTGAAATAGGCCTTGCTCATCGGCACCGGCGCCATCTGCACCAGCTTCTCCGCGAGATCGATCAGCGGCGAATGCGCCTTGGAGCCGAAGTCGTGGTAGAAGGGCAGCTTCGACATCTGTCTTGTCGCCGCTTCGACCAGCCGCTTTTCCGAAAAACCGACGGCGACGCTCCACAGGCCCGCCATCGCCTCGATGTAACGGTTGCCGGCAATGTCCTCGACATAGATGCCGTCGCCCTTTTCGATGATCAGCGGGCCGGTTTCCTGATGCCTGCGGGCGTTGGTATAACCATGCATGTGATAGCGGATGTCGCGGGCTTCAGGCGAATTCGGTGTTGCGTCCATCGTGGTGGCTCCTGTGTGCAGGCGTCAAAGCGGAAATAGGACCACATCTCTGATCGAGAAGTCCGAAGATTCCGCCTTGCATTGTGGCGGTTGATGCCTCATCGCGCTGGATGATCGCAAGAGCCGCGACGTCGGGATCGATAGCGCCAACACGCCTCGGCCTGTCTCGGCAATGGGCGCAGCAGGGATCAGGACATGGAACAGGTCGATTGCATCATCGCGGGCGCCGGCGTGATCGGTCTGGCGATCGCGCGCAAATTGGCGGCGCTTGGTCTCGAAACCCTGATCGTCGAAGCGGCGGACGCCATCGGCACCGAAACAAGCTCGCGCAATTCCGAAGTCATCCACGCCGGCATCTATTACCCGCAGGGCTCACTGAAAGCCCGGCTCTGCGTGGCGGGACGCGATATGCTCTATCGCTACTGCGCCGAGCATTCGGTCCCGCACCGCCGCTCGGGTAAGCTGATTGTTGCGACCGACGAGACGCAGGAACCGGTGCTGGCCGCCATTCGCGCCAATGCCGACGCCTGCGGTGTCGATGACCTGCGCTTCCTGACCGCCGAAGAGGCACAAGCGCTGGAGCCGGCGCTGCATTGCACCGCAGCACTACTCTCGCCATCGACCGGCATTGTCGACAGCCACGGGCTGATGCTCGCTCTGCTCGGCGATGCCGAGGAGAGCGGCGCAATGCTGTCGCTCAACACCCGCATCGTTTCCGGCCGCGTCGAGGCCGACCGCATCGTGTTGCGGACGATGGATTGCGCGAGCGGCGCAGAGTTCGAGATCGCCGCACCGCGCTTCATCAACGCGGCCGGTCTCGGCGCGGTCACGATTGCCGGCTCGATCGAAGGCTTCGGCCGGCAATTCCTGCCGGCGCTTCGCTACGCCAAAGGCAATTATTTCTCGATTGCCGGGCGCGCGCCGTTCTCACATCTTGTCTATCCCGTGCCCGAGCCCGGCGGGCTCGGCGTCCATCTGACCCTCGACCTTGCAGGCATCGCCCGTTTCGGGCCTGATGTCGAGTGGACGGACACGATCGACTATCGCGTCGATCCGGCACGCGGCGAGCGCTTCTATGGCGAGATCCTCAAATACTGGCCCGATCTGGCCGACGACAGCCTGCAGGCAGCCTATAGCGGCATCCGGCCGAAACTGTCAGGGCCGGGCGACGCCAACGGCGACTTCGTGATCCAGGGTGCCGCGACGCATGGCATCGAAGGCCTGGTCAACCTCTTCGGCATCGAAAGTCCCGGCCTGACTTCCAGCCTGGCGATCGCCGACCATGTGGCGCGCGTCTTGATGCCTGAAATCACCCGAGGCGACGGGCATGCCATTTCAGGTGATCGTCCATGAAGGTCGAGATGAAGTTGTAGGAATGGTCGTAGCCTTCCTGCATGCGCAGGGTGAGGTCGATCCCTGCCTTCTTGCAGGACTCTTCGAGCAGCCATGGGCGCAGGCCATCCTGCAGGAAGCCGTCAGCGGTGCCCTGGTCGACGAGGAATTCCGGATATCGCTTGCCGTCCTCGATCAGCAGCGTCGCATCATAGGCGCGCCAGTTCCTTTCGTCCGATCCGAGATATTTTTCGAAGGCCGGCCGCGACCAGCCGGCCGTCGACGGCTGCACGATCGGCGCGAAGGCCGAGCAGCTCCGGTAGCGCTCGGGATTCTTGAGCGCGATCGTCAGCGCGCCGTGTCCGCCCATCGAATGGCCGAAGATGGCCTGGCGTGACATGTCGACCGGAAAATTGGCGGCAACGAGCGCCGGCAATTCCTCGGCGATATAGGAATACATCCGGTAGTTCTTCGCATAAGGCTCTTGCGTCGCGTCGAGATAGAAGCCGGCGCCGCAGCCGAACTGCCAATTGTCCTTTTCGTCCGGAACGTCGGGTCCGCGCGGGCTGGTGTCGGGACATACGACGACCAGCCCGAGCTCGCACGCCATCCGCCGGTACTCGCCCTTGTCCATGACATTTGCGTGCGTGCAGGTAAGGCCGGACAGATACCACAGGACCGGGAGCCGCCCGTCCTTGGCCTGCGGCGGCACGAAGACCGCAAAGGTCATGTCGCAGGCACAGACTTCGGAAGCGTGCGAATAGACGCCCTGGATTCCGCCATGCGATTTGGAGATGGAAACGACCTTCATCAGCTCTGCCTCTTGCGGGGGAAATCTCAATCCGGCATAGCCGCCGGTCGGAGCCTGCGCAACCGTACGCTTGGCAAAACTGTCGAGGCGATGGAACAGGCCGGCGCCGGTCAGCCTGCCGGAACGAACACTGCCTGTGCCGCCAGGAGCCGCCCGTCGATGCATCGCCGAGAGGAAGACGCGCGTTGCGCGTCCGATCATCCGAACGTCCTTTTGGCTTTCCTTGTTTGAGGTCGCCGGCCGCGGGAGTAATAGTCGCGTCGGAATTCATGAGGAGGAGAAAATGACGCTGAACTTCGACCCAAGGGCGAAGGCCGCGACGCTCTACCGTGGCGAATTCCGGCCGATGTTCATCGGCGGCAAGTGGGTCGCGGCGCAATCCGGCCAGCAGATGCAGGCGCTGAACCCGGCGACGGGCGAAGTGCTGGCCACCGTGCCGCGCGGCGGAGCAGCGGATATCGACGCTGCGGTGGCCGCGGCGCGAGCGGCCTTCGAGGGCCCATGGTCGAAATTCTCGCCTTACGAACGGCAATGCGTGCTTCTGCGGATCGCCGACCTCTTCGAGAAGCATTGGGAAGAGCTCAGCGTCTCCGACACGCTCGACATGGGGTTGCCGATCACCCGCACGCTGGCCAACCGGCGCCGGGTCATCGGCATGCTGCGCTTCTATGGCGGCATGGCGACCGCGCTGCATGGCGAGACGATCGACAATTCCATCCCCGGCGAGATCGTCACCTTCACCCGGCGCGAGCCGGTCGGCGTCGTCGGCGCGATCATTCCCTGGAATGCGCCCACCGCCGCCTCGATCTGGAAGATCGCGCCGGCTCTGGCTACCGGCTGCACCATCGTGCTGAAACCGTCGGAGGATGCCTCGCTGACGCCGCTCTTGATCGCGCGGCTGATGCAGGAGGCCGGCGTCCCCGACGGCGTCGTCAACATCGTCACCGGGACCGGCGCCGAGGCCGGCGCGCGGCTTGCAGAGCACCCGGACGTCAACAAGATCGTCTTCACCGGCTCGACGCTGACCGGCCAGGCGATCGCCCGCGCCGGCGTCGCCAACCTCAAGCGCGTCTCGCTGGAGCTCGGCGGCAAATCGCCGATCATCGTCTGCCGCGACGCCGATATCGACAAGGCCGTGCCGGTCGCGGCGATGGCGGTGTTCGTGCATTCCGGTCAGATCTGCATCGCCGGCTCGCGCCTGTTCGTGGCGCGCGAGATCCATGACGAGTTCGTGCGCCGGGTCGCCGAGTTCGCCGGCAAGCTGCGCATCGGCCACGGCATCGAGGCGGAGACGGAAATCGGGCCGCTGATCAATGCAAAGCAGGCCGGCAAGGTGGAAGGCTACATCAAGGCGGGCAGCGACGAAGGTGCCCGGCTGGTCGCCGGCGGCTCAAGGCTGACGGGCGAGATCTATGACGGCGGCAACTTCATCGCGCCGACCGTCTTCGGCGCGGTGTCGGACAAGATGACGATCGCGCGGGAAGAGATTTTCGGGCCGGTCATCTCGGCGATGCCCTTCGATACGCTGGATGAGGTTGTCGCGCGCGCCAACGCGACGCCTTACGGCCTCGCGGCCGGCATCTTCACCACCAGTCTCGGTACCGCGCACAAGCTCGCGCGTCGCGTCAAGGCCGGCTCGGTCTGGGTCAACATGTATCACGCCATCGATCCGGCCGTGCCGTTCGGCGGCATGAAGATGTCCGGCTACGGCCGCGAAGGCGGCGTCGAGCACCTGCACGAATATCTGGAAACGAAAGCGATTTGGATCCAGACCGACTGATATTCAGGCGCGGCCGGCCTGCGGCGGCTCGCCGGCATAGGCGCGCGCGATGAGAGCCCGGATCGGTTCGCGCTCCAGCGCCCGCGGGTTCCAGTAGGGATTGGCCAGCGCGCGGTCCGTGGCGATGTCGATCCCGTCGGGCGGCATGCCTATCTCGGACAGGGCGCGCCTGGCGCCGATCCGGCCGGCGATATCGTAGAGAGCCATGGCAGGATCGTCCGTCTTCAGCACGGCCCGCAGGGTTTCCATGACGGCCGGAACCGCGGGCGCGTTATAGGCCAGCGCATGCGGCAGCACGATCGTATGGGTCTCCGCATGCGGCAGGTCGAAACTGCCGCCGAGCGTGTGGCAGAGCCTGTGGTGCAGCGCCATGCCGACCGAGCCGAGGCAGATGCCGCAGAGCCAGGCGCCGTAAAGCGCCTCGGAGCGCGCGTCGCGGTCATGCGGGCTCCCGGCTATGACCGGCAAGGCGCTCACCAGCGCGCCGATGGCCTCAACGGCCATCAGGTTTATCAGCGGGTTGCTTTCCCTGGCATAGAGCGCCTCGACCGCATGGGCGATGGCGTTCATGCCGCTCGTTCCCGACAACGCGGCAGGAAGCGTCATCGTCAGGTCGACATCGTAGATCACCACTTCCGGCAGCACCTTCGGGCTCGATTGGGTGACCTTCACGCCATCCTTCGTCTCGCCGAGGATCGGCGTCATTTCCGATCCGGCATAGGTCGTCGGCATCACGATCTGCGGCAGGTCAGTGCGCAAGGCGATCGCCTTGGCGAGGCCCGTCGTGGAGCCGCCGCCGACCGCAACCAGCCCGTCGGCCTGGAGCTCCGCCACGACCCGCAGCGCGTCCTCGGTCACCGACACCGCCGTATGCATCGTCGCCTTGGCGTAGACCCCGGCAGCGGTACCGCCCAGCGATCCGGCAAGACTCCGGGCATCGGCCTCGCGCGGCGGCGTTGCCAGCACAAGCACGCGTTTCAGCCCGAGCCGGTCGATCTCTTCCGGCAGCCGGGCAATGGTGCCCAATCCGAAGACGACGCGTGCCGGCTGGCCGTTATAGACGAAGCTTTTCATCGAGCCTCTCCTCCGTCAGCCGCAATTCTCGACACGCAGCAGGAAGGGATTGATGCCGACGCTTTGCCAGACATTGGCGGCATTGAACGGATCGGTCAATTAGTGTCCAATATGAATAAACACTAGCCGGATGCCGTCGTGACGACGAAGAGGCGCGCAAATGCGCTGACCGACAGCGTGCGCGGTCCGGGATTGTTCGCGGCCGGAAGCGGATATCGACCGATTGCGTCGTGCCCTCGGGAACAAGCGCAGCCGCGAGATCGCCGTGGTCTCAGGCGATCCGCTGCTCGAACTGTGCGATGTCCGCGCTCTTGCGCAGACCGGTCGCGACGACGGACACGCGGAACTTTCCCGCCAGTGCGTGGTCGAAGATGGCGCCGACGATGATGTCGGCATCGGCGTCGACTTCTTCCCTTATCCGTGTCGCGGCTTCATCGACCTCGAACAGCGTCATGTCCATGCCGCCGCAGATCGATACGAGCAGGCCCCTGGCGCCGGACATGGAGGCTTCATCGAGCAGCGGATTGGCGATCGCCGCTTCGGCCGCGATCTTGGCGCGCCCCTCCCCGGAGGCCTCGCCGGTTCCCATCATCGCCCGGCCCATGTCGCGCATCACCGACTTCACGTCGGCGAAATCGAGATTGATCAGGCCTTCCTTGACGATCAGGTCCGTGATGCAGCCGACACCCGCGTAGAGAACGCGGTCCGCCATGGCGAAGGCGTCGGCGAAGGTGGTCCTGGCGTCGGCGACCCTGAAGAGGTTCTGGTTTGGAATGACGATCACGGTGTCGGCGCTCCCGCGCAGCCGCTCTATGCCTTCCTCGGCCGCCTGGGTCCTGCGCTTGCCTTCGAACACGAAAGGCTTGGTGACCACGGCCACCGTCAAGATGCCGGCATCGCGCGCGGCACGCGCAATCACGGGCGCCGCACCGGTCCCCGTGCCGCCACCCATGCCGGCGGTGATGAAGCACATATGCGTTCCCGCCAGGTGATCCATGATCTCGTCGATGGATTCCTCCGCGGCGGCACTGCCGACCTGGGGCAGCGATCCTGCGCCGAGGCCCTCGGTCACGTGCGCGCCCAGCTGGATCAGCCGCGACGACTTCGACATGGTGAGCGCCTGCGCGTCGGTGTTGGCGACGACGAACTCGACGCCCTGCAGCCCTTCGGCGATCATGTTGTTGACGGCGTTTCCGCCGGCGCCGCCGACCCCGACAACGGTGATCTTGGGCCTCATCTCCAGGATTTCCGGCTTGGCGGTCATTTTCTCATCTTTCTACCGAGGTACCCGCTGCTCCGCCGCACGATCATGCGGAACCGGAACAACGAGCACACGAATCAGGCGATCCCCACCAACCGCAGGGAATCAGAGCAGGCGCCTCCCTGCAAGGTCCGCTGACATTCTGCACGCGCAAACGCCCCGGCCAGGAGCTGGAAAGCGTCTGGACGCTCGGATGATCCGAGCCGGCGTCGCTGCAGGAAATTCTATTGCGTCACCGAAGTGGAGGTGCCCCAGGTGTCCGACAGCACGTAGCCTTGCGGATAGGGATCCGTCGGATCGAGGTAATAATTGTGCTCTCCTGTGATCCAGGCCCTGCCCGTTATCTGCGGCACGATCGCCTTGCGCCCGGCGACTTCGGTGAGTTCGAGGATCTTGCCGGTGAAGCGCGAGCCGATGATCGATTCATGGATCAGCACCTCGCCTTCTTTCATCTGGCCCCGCGCCTGCAGCACCGCCATGCGCGCCGAGGTGCCGGTTCCCGTCGGGCTGCGGTCCGAGCGTCCTGGCGAGACGATGCAGGTGTTGCGTGTGACGTTGCCCGGCCCTTGGAACGGCATCGCGAACTGCACGATGGACACGCCGCGCACATTGTCGAACTGCGGATGCACCACATCGAGCTGCTCGCGCGCCGCGCGGCGGACTTTCTCGCCGACCACGGCCAAGTCGCGGGCCTCGTCGGGCGTGACCGAGAAGCCGAGCGCGGGCGCATCGACAATCGCGTAGAACATGCCGCCATAGGCGATATCGGCCTTGATCGTGCCGAGCCCTTCCACCTCGATATCGGCATCGAGGCGCTCGGCGAAGGCTGGCGCGTTGCGGAAGGTGATCGACAGGCATTTGCCGGCGCTGCATTCGGCGCGCACCTCGATGACGCCGCCGGGCATATCGAGCTTGAAGCGCGTCTCCGGCTCCTGCATCGGCACCATGCCGGTCTCGAGCAGCACCGTGGCGACGCAGATCGTGTTGGAGCCGGACATCGGCGGATATTCGGTTGGTTCCATAATGATGGCGCCCGCGGCGCAATCCTCCCGTGTCGAGGGCAGCAGCAGATTGACATGACGGGCAACGCTGCCGCGCGGCTCGCAGATCAGCATGCGCCTTATATGGTCGTGATCGCGTTCCATCGTGATCATCTTTTCCATCATCGTGCGGCCTGCGGGCGGCAGCACGCCTCCAATGATGACATCGCCGATCTCGCCCTCGGCGTGGCAGCCGACGACGCGGATGCTGGTTCTGGTGCGCATTGCTTTCTCCCCGTCCGCCGCGAGCTATCGGCCTATTTCATGTTCCGGCGGATCGACGCCGCAACCCCGACCTGACACGCGCGCTTGAGCCTGCTTGCCAATGGCGGCCCGAAGGATACCCAACGCCCCTTGGCGGCGCCATTATGTCCTTATGGGTTCCAGGGCCGGGCGCGAAGGCGCCACCATCGGGAAG
>NZ_VFWS01000102.1:0-18716 GCF_006443065.1 Mesorhizobium sp. B1-1-5
TTCAACGCCATCCTAGACGGCTTCCTTCTGGCATCGCAAAATCAACCCGAAGCAAATGTGTGCGCACGCTAGCCCCGAGGGGAGAGGAATCGGTCAGCGCCGGCGCCAGTCTCTTCTCCCCGTCGGGGAGAAGGTGGCCGCGAAGCGGCCGGATGAGGGGGCGGCGGCGCCCTGGCCAACTTTAACCTGCGGAACAGCGCACAAGAACTGCGGAAACCCAACCATTTCGCGGCGGAAAGCGGACCTATCATTCCCTCGCAGGCAACGGCGCTCCGGCGGACGCATCCGCCCCCGCATGGCGGCCCGGAGCGCCCAACAACAGAGGGAACGACGATGAAATTCATGCTGACCGACAGAAAACTGCATCCGCAAGCCAAGCCGATCGCCGACGATTTCAAGAAGGGCGCGATCAGTCGGCGCGAATATCTGGCCTTGATGGCCGGCTTCGGCGTCAGCGCCGCCGGAGCGATGGCGCTGGGCGGGATCGCTCCCTCGCCTGCCCGCGCCGCCGAGCCGAAAAAGGGCGGCGTGCTGCGCGTGGCTATGAACGTCAAGGGCTTTAAAGACCCGCGCACCTTCGACGGCGTCGAGATGTCCAATGTCGCGCGCCAGTGCAACGAATATCTGGTGCGCTGGAAAACCGACTTCTCCTTCGAGCCCTGGCTGCTGGAAAGTTGGGAGACCAGCGACGACGCCAAGACGATCACGCTGCACGTGCGCAAAGGCGTCACATGGTCGAACGGCGACATTTTCAACGCCGACGACGTGATCCACAACCTCAACCGCTGGTGCGATGCCTCGGTAGCCGGCAATTCGGTCGCGGCGCGCATGGGCGCGCTGGTCAACGCCGACACCAAGAAGCCGGTCGACGGCGGCATCCAGAAGGTCGACGACTACACCGTCAAGATCAACCTGCCGAAGCCCGACATCTCGCTGATCGCCGGCATGGCCGACTATCCGGCGCTGATCATGCACCGCTCCTATGAAGGCGACGCCGATCCGAAGAAGGCTTTGGCCATCACCACCGGCCCTTGCGAGCTGGTCAGCTGGGACGCCGAAACAGGCGCCGAGGTGAAGCGCAAGGACAAGCCGTGGTGGAAGGGCGAGTTCTATCTCGACGGCATAAAATGGGTCGACTACGGCTCCGATCCCAACGCCACGCTGTCGGCCTTCGAATCCGGCGAGATCGACACCGACCACGAGACCACGGCGGATGCCGTGTCGCAAACCGAGCAGATGGGCCTGCAGAATTCCGAGATCGCCACCGGCTCGACCATCGTCGCGCGCTTCAATATCTCCAACGCGCCCTATGACGACGTCAAGGTGCGCCGCGCCGCCCAGCTTGCCGTCGACAATGCGGCGGTGCTGAAGCTCGGGCTCGATGGCCGCGGCAAGCCCGCCGACAACCACCATGTCGGCCCGATGCATCCGGAATTCGCCGATATCGGCCCGGCCAAACGCGATGTCGAACAAGCCAAGAAGCTGATTTCGGAATCCGGCAAGGCCGACCACGAATATGAGCTGATCTCGGTCGACGTCGAATGGCAGAAGAGCACCGCCGACGCGATCGCCGCGCAAATCCGCGAGGCCGGCCTGAAGATCAAGCGCACCGTGCTGCCGGCCGCGACCTTCTGGAACGATTGGGCCAAGTTCCCCTATTCCTGCACCGAATGGCTCGGCCGCCCGCTCGGCGTGCAGGTGCTGGCATTGGCCTACAAATCGGGCGGCGCCTGGAATGAAAGCGCCTATTCGAACAAGGAGTTCGACGAGCTTCTCGACAAGGCGCTTGCAACGCCGGATGCCGCCCAGCGCAAGGAGATCATGGCCAAGATCGAGACCAATTTGCGCGATGCCGGCATCATCATCCAGCCCTATTGGCGCTCTGTCTATCGCACCTATCGCAAGGGCGTGCAGGGCTGCGAACAGCACCAGGCGCTTGAGCAGCATTTGGAGACAGTGTGGCTGGAGTCCTGATCCTCCCAGGAGCGAGCGGCCGGCGCGACCTTCCCGTCGCGCCGGCCGAGCGCTCATTCCGATGAACGAGAGCGCAATGCCGACTACCCCGCCCAGCCGGAATTTACCGGCTGCACCTGGGCTTTCCAAAGCCATCGGGTTGATCTCTGCTGCCTACGAGAAGATCTCCGCCAGTTCGTCGATGCTTGCGCCCTCCTTCGCCTGGCGCAGCTCGACATAGCTCACCGCGGTTGCGATCGAGAGCACCATCGACACCACCGTCTGGACCAGCGCGGCGCCGATCTCGGCGATGATGCCGCCGAACAGCACCAGAACGAGCAGCATCCCCCACTGGATGATCATCGCGATGATGATGAGAATGAGGAACAGGCCGAAAAGCCCCCAGCGGCTGCCCTTGGTGAGGATCCGGCTGCGCGACATCGAGCCGAACACGCCACGCCGCTCCTGGATCAGGACCGGCACCGACATCGACCAGCCGAGCCAGAGGATAATGCCTGGCACGATCAACAGCATCAGGCCGATACCCGCGCCGAGACCGACAAGCAGGCCGATGCCAAGCGTCGGCAGCAGAAAGCGGATCGCAATCTGGATGCAGTCGCCAAATGACGGACGCTTGCCATTGAGGTCCTCGATGGTCGCCCGCACCAGCGCCGACTGCAGCAGCAGCGCGCACACGAACGAAATCAATCCGGCGATGATGGTGATGTAGGAATTGCGAAACATGGCGCCTGGGTCGGCCATGGTGCCGGGATCGCGCTGCATCATGGCGTCGATCTGCGGCTGGGTCCACAGCCTGATGAGCAATGCCGGCAGGCCCGAAAACAAAGCCGCCAACCCCACGCAAAGTCCGAGGTTTCGGCCAATCACTCCGAAGGTATTGCTGAATACCCTGCCGATCTCGAATCGGCCGGGTCGTCCCAATGTTGCAGTCGTCATGATAATTTTCCCCCGAGTCACCGCTGCGTTCATCGGCGACTTCAAAGTAAATTTGCCAAGATTGAAAGGCTACGTCCAGTGCGCTTGCAATTGTCATGGCGTATTGCCAGTGTCGGCCCCGAACCGCAGGTTGCAGGGGGAACGAGCGGGTGACAGCCGCAGCGACGGAAGAGGCCGGACGGCTGGCGCAGTTGCACAAGCAACTGCTGGGGGACGATTCGATCCAGTTCGCCTTGCCGACCTACGTGCGGCCCGAGCCGCCGGAGTGGCTGAAGCCGTTTCTGGACGGCTTGGCAAAGCTCGGTCCCTACATGATCTATCTCTTCTGGGGCGCGGTCATCATCGGCGTCGCGATCATTGCTTTTCTGCTTTTCCTCGAGGCGAAAGGCATTGCCTGGCGCCTGCCATGGCGGCGGAAACGCGAAGAGACCGAAACGAAGGAAGAGTGGCGCCCTGACGTGGGGGCTGCCCAGGTCCTGCTCTCCGAGGCCGATGCGCTCGCCGCGCGCGGCGAGTACGACGAGGCAGTGCATCTACTGTTGCGCCGCAGCGTCTCAGACATCGCCACCCGGCTGCCCGATTTCCTGCGCCCATCGCTCACCGCACGCGACATCGCCGCCGCCGGTTCCATCCCCACCCGGCCCCGCGCCGCCTTCAGCGAGATCGCCCGCATCGTCGAGGCGGCCTTGTTTGCCCGGCGTCCGGTCGGCGCCGAGGGCTGGCGGCAGGCGCGGGGCGCCTATGAGCGTTTCGCCTTCCGGGACGCCTGGGCATGACCGCGCAGATGACAGGCGCAGCGCAAGAACCGTTCAGCCGCAAGACCCTGTTCTGGGGCATTTTCGCCAGCCTGCTGGCGGCGGCCGGGTTTTTTCTGCTGTCCACCTATGCGCCGGATTTTCGCCAGCCTGCTGGCGGCGGCACGCCGTTCTCGAAGGGCGGCACCGGCTATGCCGGGCTTGTCGAATGGCTGAAGCTCACCAACGGACAGGCGCCGCCGATGGAGCGCGGCGAGAAGGACCTCGCGTCTCCCCTGGCATCGACCTTCCTGCTGGTCGTCACCATCGCGCCGGGCAGCGACCCGGCCGCGCTCGATCGCCTCATCAAGCTGCGCTCTGGCAAAGACACGCTGTTCGTGCTGCCCAAATGGCAGACCTTTCCGTTGTTCAGCCACGAAGGCTGGGAGGAAAAAGTAGAGCGGCTGCCCAACAACGTCGTCAACGACTGGCTCGGCCGCATCGCCAAGGCCAAGCTCGGCGAAGCCAAGAACACGCTCTCGCAGATCAACATCGCCGGCCGCATGGTGGCCGCGCCGGACGAGCTGCAATGGGTGGCGGACGACCATCCGCTGATCGCGGCGGGCGACGGCAGGGCTATCCTGACCGAGCTCGACAACGAACCCTTCTACATCCTCACCGATCCCGATTTCCTCAACAATGCCGCGCTGAAGGACGAGCAGAAGGCGACCGCGGCGCTCGACATCATCGCCATGCTGGAGCCCGCCAAGGGCGCCGTCATGTTCGACCTGACGCTGCACGGCATCGGCGGCAATTACGATCTCGCCAAGCTGCTGATCGAACCGCCCTTCCTGGCTTTGACGCTGTCGGTGCTTGTGGCGGCCGCGCTCGCCTTCCTGCACGGGCTCGGCCGCTTCGGCCCACCGCGCGCGGAGGGGCGCGCCATCGCCTTCGGCAAGCGGGCGCTGGTCGACACCACGGCGATGCTTTTGAAGCGCGCCGGGCGGCTGCAGGAGCTTGGCGACCGTTACGCAGCGCTGATGCGCCAGCGCGCGGCCGCCCTGCTCGGCGCGCCGCACGGGCTGCAGGGCGAGGCGCTCGACCGCTGGCTCGATTCCCGCGACAAGGAAGAACAGCACGGCTTCACCGCCCGCTTCAGAGCAGTACACGATTCCAACAATCTGGCCGCAATGCACGAAGCAGCCGAAAAGCTGCATGACTGGACGGCAAGGAGGCTCATTGAACGTCGATGAAGTGAAGACCCTGGCGAACGCGATCAGGGAAGAAGTGGCAAAAGCGATCACCGGGCAGCGCGACACGGTCGACCTGATGCTGACGGCGCTGTTTGCCGGCGGGCATATCCTGCTCGAAGGGCCGCCCGGCACCGCCAAGACGATGACGGCGCGCTGCTTCGCGCAGGCGCTCGGCGTCGCCTATGGCCGTATCCAGTTCACGCCCGACCTGATGCCCGGCGATATCGTCGGCGCCAACATCTATAATTTCCAGACTGGGCAGTTCACGCTGACGCGCGGCCCGATCTTCTGCGAGCTTTTGCTCGCCGACGAAATCAACCGCACCCCGCCGAAGACGCAAGCCGCGCTGCTCGAGGCCATGCAGGAGCATGCCGTCACCTTCGACGGCACCACCCATTCGCTCGGCCGGAATTTCATGGTGGTGGCGACGCAGAACCCCATCGAGCACCAGGGCGTCTATCCGCTGCCCGAAGCGCAGCTCGACCGCTTCCTGTTCAAGCATCGGGTGAGCTATCCGGATCTCACGGAAGAGCGCGCCATCATCGTCCATCACGGCGGCGGCTCGGCCTCGCACGATATCGAACAATACGGCATCAAGGCGCGGACGGACCGCAAGACGCTGGAAGCAGCGCTCGCCACGGTCGGCGACGTCACGCTGGTCGACGATGTCGTCGGCTATATCGCGGCACTTGTGCGCGGCACGCGCGAAAGCCCTGACCTGGAGGTGGGAGCGAGCCCACGCGCGGGCGCCATGCTGGCGAGAGCCGCGCGCGCCAGGGCGGCGCTCGACGGCCGCAACTATGTCATCCCCGACGACGTCAAGGCGCTGGCCGTGCCGGCGCTGCGTCACCGTGTCGTTCTCTCGCCGGCGGCGCAGATCGACGGGCGGCTGGTCGAGCAGATCGTCTCCGACCTCGTCGACCATACGGAAGCGCCGCGTTGATCTATCCGAGCGGCCGAGCGGTCTGGGCAGCGGCGGCGGGGGCGATCCCCGCCTTCCTGATCGCGCTCGCCTTGCCGCATGTCTGGTATCTCGGCCTGTTGTGGATCTGCCTGCTGCTTGCCTTCCTGGCGGTGGATGCAGCCGCAGGCAGGGGTCGCGCCTCGCTCGACGCCACGCTGACGGCGCCGCCACAGGTCGGCGTCGGCGGACGCTTCACGCTGCACGTCGCGGCCGGTGCCAGGGCAAGGCTGCGGCGCCTGCAGGCGCGTGTCGGGCATGACCAGCGGGTCCAGCCATTAGCCGGCACCGGCGGCGCGCTGCCGGCCAATGGCGGCACGCTCGATCTCGAATTCGAGGCCATTCGCCGCGGCATCGCCGGCTTCGACCGTCTCTGGCTGCGCTGGCAGGGTCCATTCGGGCTGATCTGGAACCAGGTCGTGTTGCCGGTCGACCGCAAGGTCGCGGTGCTGCCCAATGTCAACAGCGCGCGCGACGAGGCGATCACGCTCTTGCAGCGTTCCGCCCTTGCCGACGGCCATACGCAGAAGCGCGCCGGCCAGGGCCGCGAGTTCGAGGCGCTGAAGGATTACCAGCCCGGCATGGGCCGCCGCATGATCGACTGGAAGCGCAGCGCCCGGCACGGCAAGCTTCTGGCACGCGAGTTCCGGATCGAGGAGAACAACAACATCGTCTTGGCCATCGATAGCGGCCGGCTGATGTGCGAGCCGGTCGACGGTGTGCCGAAGGTCGACCGCGCGGTGACGGCGGCGCTTCTGTCGGCATTCATCGCGCTCAAGGGCGGCGATCTCGTCAGCCTGTTTTCCTTCGATGCCAGGCCGCGCGTGTCGAGCGGCGCGGTGCGCGGCTCGCCGAGCTTCACCATGATCCAGAAGCGCGCCGCCGAGATCGACTATTCGACCGAGGAGACCAACTTCACCCTGGCGCTGACCACGCTTTCGGCGAGGCTCGACCGGCGCTCGCTGGTCATCGTCTTCACCGATTTCGTCGACCCGATCAGCGCCGAATTGATGCTGCGCACCGTGGGCCGGCTGACCGAGCGGCATCTGGTGCTGTTCATGCTGATGAAGGATGTGGAGCTCGAAACGCTGGCCGACATGGCGCCGGCGGCGCCCGAGGATGTCGCCCGCTCCGTCACCGCCGGCGATCTGTTGCGGCAGCGGCAGGTGGTAATCGGCAGGCTCAGGCTGCTTGGCGCGCATGTCATCGAGTCCGACCACCAGCGGCTCGGTCCGGCGCTGGTCGAGCGCTATATCCAGCTCAAGGAGGAGAACCTCTTATGACGCTGCCCGCCGGCACCGACGCCGTGCGCCAGTCGCTGGCAAGCTTCCGCCAGGAGCGCGAGGCCGACTGGAAAGCCTTCGAGGCGCTGCTCGCGCGCGTCGAAAAACGCGCGCCGCGCGCGCTATCGGAAGACGAGCTGCTGTCGCTGCCCCTGCTCTACCGCTCGGCCCTTTCCTCGCTCTCGGTGGCGCGCGCGACCTCGCTCGACAGCGCGCTGATCGCCTATCTCGAGGCACTGTGCCTGCGCGGCTATTTCTATCTCTATGGCGCGCGGCGGAGCTTCAGAACGCGCGTCGGCGACTTCTTCCTGCACGACTGGCCGACGGCGATCCGCGACCTGTGGCGCGAAGTATGGACGTCGGTCGGGCTCACCGTCATCGGTGCCATTGCCGGCTACTGGCTGGTCGCTTCCGACAAGCGCTGGTACGACGCCATCATCGCGCCTAGCCTGGCGGGCGGGCGCAACCCGGATTCGTCGGCCGAGGCGCTGCGCAGCGTGCTTTACGGCGGCGGCGATCATTTCCTGTCGGGGTTCGCCGCCTATCTCTTCACGCACAACACACAGGTCTCGATCCTGGCTTTCGCGCTGGGCTTCGCCTTCGCCGTGCCGAGCGTGCTGATCATCCTGATGAATGGCTGCATGCTCGGCGCCATTTTCCAGATTTATGCCGCCAAGGGCCTCGGCTTCGAGCTCGGCGGCTGGCTTTCGATCCACGGCACGACGGAACTGTTCGCCATCGCCATCGCGGGTGCGGCCGGCATGCGCATCGGCACCAGCATCGCCTTTCCAGGCGAACTCACCCGCATGGCCGCTGCGGCGCGGGCCGGGCGCGTGGCGGCGACCGCCATGATCGGCGTCACGGTGATGCTGCTTTTTGCCGGATTGTTGGAAGGCATCGGCCGGCAGACGATCACTAGCGACCTCGCCCGCTATTCGATCGGCGGCGGCATGCTGGCGCTCTGGATCTCATATTTCTACCTGTTGCGGATGGTGCGGCATGGCGACCGCTAGGACAGCCAAGGCAAAGAACCCTGCCGCGCTGATACGTCCGCTGGTGACACCCGAAGGCGTGGACCTGCGGGTCAAGCTGGCGGATGCCGGCACCCGCGCTTCCGGGTTCCTGCTCGACGTGGTGATCATCGTCGTCGCGGCCGTGATCGTCTCGCTGGTGATGATCTTCGGCCTTGCCGGCCTCGGCATCCAGGATGCGCAGCCGCTGTTCATCGTCTGGATCATCTTCATCTTCTTCCTGCGCAACGTCTATTTCATCGCCTTCGAAGCGGGCCGGCGGGCAGCTACGCCGGGCAAGCGCATGGTTGGCGTGAGGGTCGCTTCGCGTAGCGGCGCCGGCCTCACCCTCGACCAGGTCATCGCGCGCAATCTGATGCGCGAGATCGAAGTTTTTCTGCCGCTGTCGATCCTCGCCGCGCGCGCCAGCGCCGATGTCGCCGACACGCTGACAACCGTCTTCGGCCTGGTCTGGGCGTTGCTGTTCTCGCTGTTTCCGCTGTTCAACCGCGACCGGCTGAGGATCGGCGATCTGCTCGCCGGCACTTGGGTGGTCGAGGCGCCGAAAGTGGCGCTGGTCGAAGACCTTTCGCAGCGCAAGGACCCGGTCGCGGCCCGCTTCCAGTTCAGCCCCGCACAGCTCGACGCCTATGGCATCGCCGAACTGCAGAAGCTTGAGGAAGTGCTGCGCCGCGACGACTATTCCGCGCTGAAGGCCGTGGCCGAGACCATCGCCCGCAAGATCGGCGCCCGGGTCGAGCCGATCGATTCAAAGGCTTTTCTCACCGCGTATTACGGCGAGCTCCGGGCGCATCTGGAGCGCAAGCTGCTGCTCGGGAACCGCAAGGCGGATAAGTACGCGCGGTAGCGGAGCGTCCCTAGCCTACCCCACCCACTTCTCGTAATCCGACACCAGCAGGTGCAGCGGCGCCACGTCCTCGTCGATGTTGGAGAAGCGACCGATCGGATCGCGGAAGACGTTGTCGGTGAGGTCGTCATTGACGGTGGAAACCTCGCCGATCAGCACGTCCTTGCCCTCGGCCCAGAAGGCGTGCCAGACGCCGGGCAAAAGCGTGACGCTCTGGCCGGGATCGAGCTTCAGCAGGCCGCCTGCCGGCAGTCTGGTCATGGTGCCGTCGACCGGCACCGAGACTTCGGCCTTGGGGTCGATGCCGCCGTCGCGGTCGTGCATGAACAATTCCAGCACCAGCTTGCCGCCGCCGCGGTTGATGATGTCCTCGGCCTTGATGTTGTGGCGGTGCATCGGCGACAGCTGGTCCTTGCGCGAGATCATGATTTTTTCGGCGTACAGCATGCCCATGCCGAGCTTCATGTCCTCGTAACGGCCGTTGCGCACGGTGAACAGGAACAGGCCGAGCTCGTCGAACTTCTCCTGGCCGTAGTCGGTGATGTCCCAGCCGAGGCGTGAGGTGAAGATGGCCGCGGAGTCGCCCTTATGCGCCTTCATCTCTTCCGGCGACCAATAGGCGAAGGGCGGCATGATATAACCGAAGGAGCGGATGAAGGCGTCGGCTTCGCGGATGATGTCGTTGATCTTGGAGCGCTTCATGGGTTCTCTTCCTTCCGGCCGCCGCCTGCTGAAATCTGCCCTTCCGAATAGCCCAATGCCGGTCCTCTGTCGACGCAAACCGGCGGGTCTGGCCCGTGACATGGGCTGCGTTCGGGGCCATAAACCCAACTGATTTGTTTTAACGCAATGTCTTTGTCCCGCAGCGGATCGCCGCACGGAAGACATGCTCGGACGGGTGATCTCATGGCAAGCATAGACGATCTCGACACACCGGCGATCCTCATCGATGCCGCCCGCGCCGAGGCGAACATCAAGAAAGCGCAGGCCCATGCGGATGCTCACGGGCTGAAGCTCCGCCCGCATATCAAGACGCACAAGCTGCCTTACTGGGCGAAGAAGCAGGTGGCGGCGGGCGCCGTGGGCATCACCTGCCAGAAGATCGGCGAGGCCGAGGTGATGGCCGATGCCGGGCTGACCGACATTTTTCTCCCCTACAATATCCTCGGCCGCGCCAAGCTGGAGCGGCTCAAGGCGCTGCACGGCCGCGTCACACTCTCGGTGACGGCCGACAGCCATGAGACACTAGAGGGGCTGGCCGCCACCTTCACCGATGCGGGCCATCCGCTTTCGGTGCTGGTCGAGTGCGACACCGGCATGGGCCGCTGCGGCGTGCAGAGCGCCGACGAAGCGCTGATACTGGCGAAATTGATCGACCAGGCCAAGGGCCTCGCCTTCGGTGGGCTGATGACCTACCCAGCGGCGGGGCGCGCCGCCGAGGCGGAGGCATGGCTGAGCAATGCACGCTCTACGCTAACAGTGGCCGGGCTTGAATGTGCCCGCATCTCCAGCGGCGGCACACCGGACATGTGGCGCTCCGGCGAGGACAGCGTGGTCACCGAATACCGGCCCGGCACCTACATCTATCTCGACCGCTACCAGGTCGCCAAAGGCGTCGGCACACTGGACGACTGCGCGCTGACCGTGCTGGCAACCGTGGTCAGCCGTCCGACGGCGACGCGCGCCATCCTCGACAGCGGCAGCAAGGCGCTGTCGTCCGATACGCTCGGCCTGCCTGACTTCGGCGAGCTGCTCGGCGTGCCGGGCGCCCGCGTCACGGGCTTGAGCGAAGAGCACGGCACCGTCACGCTTTCGGACGGCGCCAAGCTGCGCATCGGCGAGCGCGTGCGCGTCGTACCCGATCATTGCTGCGTGGTGACGAATTTGTTCGACCAGGTGCATCTGATCGACGGCAACAAGGTGCTGGAAACGCTGCCGGTGGCGGCAAGGGGACGGATGGGGTGAGCGGCATTTCCTTCTCCCCTTGTGGGAGAAGGTGGATCGGCGCGTTAGCGCCGAGACGGATGAGGGGTGCTCCAGGGAAGGCCAGCGTCTCACTCCGCTGGAACACCCCTCATCCGGCCGCTTCGCGGCCACCTTCTCCCACAGGGGGAGAAGGGGGAGCCCGCTCCGCCTGCCTCGCCGCAACTCTCCGCATCGCGGTCACGCGGCGCCTGAAAATCTCCGTGCGCATCGCCATCAGGTGCAGGGCGAAGAACAGCACGGTGAAGCCGAGCGCCATCACGGCCAACGGCCACAGCATCGAGGGGTCGATGGTCGGGCCGCCGAGCCGGAACACGGAGGCCGGCTGGTGCAGCGTGTTCCACCAGTCGACCGAGAATTTGATGATTGGGATGTTGATGAAGCCGACCAGCGTGATGATGGCGGCGGCCCAGGCGGCGCGGCCGGCATCGTCCAGCGCGCGGGTCAGCGCGATGATGCCGAGATACATCAGGAAAAGCACGAAGACCGAGGTCAGCCGCGCGTCCCACACCCACCAGGTGCCCCACATCGGCTTGCCCCAGATAGAGCCGGTGATCAGCGCCAGCGCGGTGAAGGTGGCGCCGATCGGGGCCGCCGATTTCAGCGCGACATCGGCCAGCGGATGGCGCCAGACCAGCGTGCCCAGCGCCGAAATCGCCATGATCGTGTAGCACATCATGGCGAGCCACGCGAAAGGCACGTGGATATACATGATGCGCACGGTGATGCCCTGCTGGAAATCCTCCGGCGCGGTGAAGCTCATGTAGAGGCCGATGGCGAGCAGGATCGCCGCGACCGCCGCCAGCCATGGGATCACCTTGTCCGCCAAGCCGACGAAGCGCGTCGGATTGGCGAGATCGGCCCAGGCGCTCAAGCGTGAGGTGGTGTCGCTCATGCCGACCTAAATAGACCGGGGATTGGTCTGGGGCAATCGGGGGAAGGCGTCGCAGGAAGAAGCCCTTGCCTTCTCCCCTTGTGGGAGAAGGTGGATCGGCGCGCAGCGCCGAGACGGATGAGGGGTGTTCCAGCGGAGTGAGGCGCCGAACAGCAGCAATGCGCCCGGCTGTCGATCGTATGCTGGTGTCAAGCTGGAGCACCCCTCATCCGGCCGCTTCGCGGCCACCTTCTCCCACAAGGGGAGAAGGGAAGGCGCTGATTACGCCGCTTCCGTCACCGCACGGCTGAGGCGGCGGACTTCTTCGTCGTTGAGCAGGCCGCCGGCGCGCAGCAGGGCAGCGAAGCGGCCGTTGCGCAGCGACAGCTCGGTGAAGCCGCCCATCTCGACCACCCTGCCCTTGTCCATGAAGACGACGAGGTCGGCGTCGCGGACCGTGGTCAGGCGGTGGGCGATGATGAAGGTCGTGCGGTTGCGGCGCAGCTCGTCGATGGCATCCTTGACGCGATCCTCGGTTTCGACGTCGAGCGCGCTGGTCGCCTCGTCGAGCACCAGGATCGGCGCGTCCTTGAGCACGGCGCGGGCGATGGCGATACGCTGGCGCTCGCCGCCCGAGAGCTGGCCGCCGCGCTCGCCGACGACGGTGTCGTAGCCGCCGCTCTTGGCCAGGATGAAATCCTGGGCGGCGGCGGCATTGGCGGCGGCGTGAACCTCGTCATTGCTGGCATCGGCACGGCCGACACGGATGTTGTCCTCGATCGAGCGGTTGAGCAGGCCGGCGTCCTGGAAGACGGTGGCGATCGAATGGCGCAGCGACTTGCGGGTCACCGTGCGGGTGTCGATGCCGTCGATCAGGATGCGGCCGCTGGCGGGCGTGAAGACGCGCTGCAAGAGATTGATGAGCGTCGTCTTGCCGGCGCCGGTCGGGCCGACGATGGCGACCGTCTGGCCAGCCTGGACCTCGAAGGAGACGTCCTCGATGCCGTGGCCCGAATTGGCGAACTCGAAGCTGACATCCTCGAAGCGGACGTGGCCGGTGACGTTGGTCAACTCGCGCAATCCGTCCGGCTCGGCGGTCTCGGCAGCCGAATCCTCGAGGCGATAGAACTCCTCGAGCTTGGCACGAGCCTCGGAAATCTGGGTGGTGAAGGCCGACATCTGGTCGAGACGGGCGATCAGCATTCCGGCAAAGCCGGTGAAGGCGACGACATCGCCGACGCGGAGCTGGCCACGGGTGACGAGATAAGCGCCGATCGAGAGCACGATCATCATCGAGATGGTCGACGACAGGCGGTTCAGCGCATTGGCGATCGCCCACCAGTCGAGCACGGGGTTCTGCGCGTCGAGCAGATCCTTCACATAGCGCTTCAGCGTCGCAGTCTCGTGGCCAATGCGGTTGTAGCTCTGCAGCACGGCAACGTTGCTGACGCTGTCGGTCACGTGGGCAAACACGGTGTGGTAGTGGCGTTCGACGGCAGTCTGCCCCGACTTGGTGCGGCGCATGACGAGCCGGCCGATGCCGACATAGAGCACGCCCAGGCCCAGCAATACGACGGACATGCGGATGTCCATGGACAGCGCGGTCGGAACCAGCAGCACCAGCGCGATGGCCGTCGAGAGATGCACGCGCATGAATTCGAGCCACAGGCTGAACAGGGTCTCGACCGCGCGCAGCAGCGTGTGCAGCGAATTGGATGTGCCGCGCTGATGGTGCCAGGCAAGCGGCATGGTGATGACGCGCTCGAAGGACTGGCACAGCACTTCGGAGCGGCGGGCATGGGCGAAGCGGTCGGCACCGCGCGCCACCAGCACGAAGGCGACGACGTTGAAGGCACCAAGAGCGGCCCAGACGGCGAGCGTCGAAAACACCGCGCCTTTTTCGGAGATGGCACCGATCACCCGGCCCAGCAGGATGGGCTCAAGGATCGCGATCGCCGCGAGCGCGACGTTGGCGCCGCAAATCAGCGCAACGCGCTTCTTGTCGGACGCCAGATAACCCAGCGCTCTAAAGTAGATCTGCAGAAGTGACACTTCAGCTACTCCGCCAAACTCTTGTCTGTGCTCAATGCCCGAATTGTGCACCGCACCATTTTCTGACACGTATCGGTTAACGTGTCGCGAAACAATGCGTCGTCTATCGCTTCCGTTCCCATTTAGCGAACAAAAGATGACGACGGTACGAAATCTGACGTGATCACCTAACGGTTTGAGATAAAAGGTGAAATGTCAGGCTTGCGGCAAAATAATGGCACCTGCCTCGCGCTGCCACATTTTTAATCACAAGCTGCTTGCTTAGGCTGCCCTAAAGGAAGGCGCGCGATCGGACGCGAGAGCCGCGCCAAGTAAAAAACGGCGATCGGCCGCGCACCCCGAGGGATGCGCGGCCGACGAACCAAACCTTTGATTTTACGCAGGTATCCTGACGACGACCTCGGTCTTGTCGCCGGCTTTCGGCTCGAAAGAGGCCGATTTTTTCTTCGAACCATCGACTTCTAGCGAGATCGACTTGGTCTTTTTGTCGCGGATAACACGAAGCTTGATCTCGCCGTCGAACATCTTGAGCGTCGCGGCGTAGCCGTCCCAGTGCCCGGGCAGCTTCGGCCTAAACGTGATCTCCTTGCCGCGCCGCTCGATACCGAGAATGCCCTCCACCGCGGCGCGGTAAAGCCAGCCGGCTGAGCCCGTGTACCAGGTCCAGCCGCCGCGGCCGCCCTTGCCTTCGCCGGCATAGATGTCGGCGGCCACGACATAGGGTTCCACGCGATAGTGCTCGGCCGCCACCTCGTCCGAAGCGTGGTTGACCGGGTTCAGCATCGAGAAGCAGCGATAAGCTTCGTCGGTGCGGCCCATTTCAGCCAGCGCGATCACGAACCAGGTGGCAGCATGGGTGTACTGGCCGCCATTCTCGCGCACGCCCGGCGGATAGCTCTTGATATAGCCCGGGTCCTTCTCGCTCTTGGAGAAGGGCGGCGTGAACAGCTTGACGATCTTGAGCTCGTCATCGACCAAGATATTGGTCGCCTGTTCCATGGCGGTCGTCGAGCGCGCTGGATCGCCCTCGCCCGACAGCACGCTCCAGGACTGGGCGATCGAGTCGATCCTGCACTCGTCCGAATTGTGCGAGCCGAGCGGCGTGCCGTCGTCGAAGCTGCCGCGCCGGTACCATTGGCCGTCCCAGGCGGTGCTTTCCAGGGCCCGCTTCAGCGCGTCCGCGTGCTTGGCCCAAGCCTGCGCCCGCTTGGTGTCGCCCTGCCCCTTGGCGACAGGCGCGAAGTCGGTGAGCGTCTTCAGCAGGAACCAGCCCAGCCACACGCTCTCGCCCTTGCCGCCCTCGCCGACGCGGTTCATGCCGTCGTTCCAGTCGCCGCCAAGGATGAGCGGCAGGCCGGCGGGGCTGCTGCGCTTGATCGCGAGATCGAGCGCCCGCGCGCAATGTTCATAGAGCGGCGCGGTGTTCTTGGTGATTTCCGGCGTGAAGAAGGCATCGTGCTCACCCTCGCCGAGCTGCTGTCCGTCGATGAAAGGCAACTGCTCCTTCAGGATACCGGCATCGCCCGTCACCTCGATGTAGCGGGCCGTCGCATGCGCCAGCCAGACTACGTCGTCCGAGATCATCGTGCGCACCCCGGCATCGGTGCGCGGCAGCCACCAATGCTGCACGTCGCCTTCCGGGAATTGCCGGCGCGCCGCGTTGAGGATCTGGTCGCGCGCCAGCTTCGAGTCATGCGCCAGAAGCGAGAGCGTGTCCTGCAACTGGTCGCGGAAGCCGAACGCGCCGCTCGCCTGGTAGAAGGCCGAGCGTGCGCGGATGCGGCAGGCCAGGCTCTGGTAAGGCAGCCAATGGTTGATCATGGCATTCATCGCTTCGTCGGGCGTCTCGACCTGGATGGTGTCGAGGAAGCCGCGCCAGACGCGCTCGTTATCGGCCAGGCGCTGATCGAAATCCTTGCCGCGATGGGTCTGCACCAGCGCGCTCGCCTCGGCAGGCGTGGCCGCGTCGCCAAGCAGCCAGGACAGCGTCACGTCGCCGCCGGCGGCAATGTCGATATCGCTGGCGACGACAGCGCAGGGATCATCGCCTGCCTCGATGCGGCCGGAAAGCGCAAGCCCGCCAAGCACGGCCTGCGGATATTCGGTCGTGCCGTGCCTGCCGATGAACTCGCTGCGGTCGGCGGTTACCGAATGGACAGGATGGCTGGCCGCCAGGAAAGCGACACGCTCGCCGAAGTCGAGGCCATAGGGGTTCTGCGCCAGCATGGCGCCGGTGGCGGCGTCGCGCGACGGCACGATGGTCGCCGCCGTGCGCGAGCGATGGCCGCCCAGCACCCATTCGGCATAGGCGTAAATGCGCAACCGCGCCGGCGCCGGGCCGGCATTCTGGATGCGCAGCCGGGTGATCTTCACAGGATCGGTGGGATCGACCACCTGCGTCAGGTCCATCGACAGCGAACCGCGCCTGGAGCGGAAGGTCGAGAAGCCCTGGCCGTGCCAGGTCTCATAGGTCATCGACGGATCGCGAACCGTCGCGGCCATCGGCGAGAAGGCCTTGCCGCTCAATTGGTCGAAAATATAGAAGCCTTCTCCTGGCCGGTTCGACACCGGGTCGTTCGACCACGGCGTCAGCTGATAGTCGCGGCTGTTGCGGCTCCAGGTGAAGCCGGCGCCTTCGGCCGAGACGTGGAAGCCGAACGAGGCGTTGGAGATGACGTTGATCCAGGGCTGCGGCGTCGAACGCCGGCCGGTCAGCCGCGTCACATAGTGGCGGCCGTCGCCGTCGAAGCCGCCAAAGCCGTTCCAGAGGCTGAGACCACTGCCGTCGGCGGCAATATCGGCTCCGCTTCGGCTTGCCGGCACCGGCAAGGGCAGCGGCGGAACGGGCTCGCGCGGCGTGCCGCCCTCGGCCTGCATCAAGGCATCGCGAGCCTGGAGCGCCGCCGTCTCGGCACGTTCGAGCTGATCGAAGATCGTGCCGTTGCGGGTGTGCAGCACGACCCGCGCCACCGACAGCAAGGTCTTGTAGGTCGGCTCGTCCATCAGGTCGCGACGCACCGCGAAGATATGCTGGCGGGGGCCAAGCTCGCGGCCGCGCAGGCGGCTGTTCTCGCACAGCGTCTCCACCGCGCGCTGCAGGTCCTGCACGTAGGACGAGGCCTGCTCGTTGACGACGACGAAGTCGATCATCATGCCCCGCGCCCGCATATATTCCTGGAAGCGGAGCGCCTGGGCGACGATCTCGAGATCGGCGACGTCGCCGATGCGCACGAGGAAGATCGGGAAATCGCCGGAGATGCTTGTCGGCCACAGGCTCGACTGGCGGCCGAGGCCCGACGCGATGGATTCCGCAGGCAGGCGCAGGAACGGATCGGGATAGATCAAATAGCGCGCCAGCTTCTGCACATTGGCGGCGTCGGTGAGGCTGAGCCCCAGATGGCGCGTCTGCACCTGGCTGCGCGTCCAGGCAAGCATGGCCTGGCGGGCGAAGCTCTCCTGATGGTCGAGACGCGCGATCGCCTCGTCGAGCTCGCCGCGATTGGCGCCGACGGCGGTCCAGAAGGTCAGCGATATCTTCTTGTTGGCCGGCACGCGCACCTGGCGGCGCAGCGCCGCTACCGGGTCGAGCGTGAAGCCTTGGCTGCCCGAAAGCCTGACGCCGGGGTCGAAGGCGACGGCATCGGCGATGGTGCGGCCACGGCCGATGAAGGCGCGCCGGTCGGTCTCGGCCTCGGCATCGCGCGACGGGCCGGACGGGTCGGTGACGAAATGAACCATGGTGAGGTCGGGATCGTTGTTGTCGCGCTTGCGCCTTGTGGCGAAGATCGCGCCGTTGTTCGGCGCGATCTCGGTCTCGACAAACATCTTGGAGAACGCCGGATGGGCGTTGTCCGAAGTCTCATTGCCGAGCACCAGCTCGGCGAAGGAGGTCACTTCGATGTGCCGGTCGGTGGCGCCGTCATTGTAGAGCGTGATGCGGCGGCCTTCGCCATTGCCTTCTGAAATGACGATGCATTCGACTTCTGAACGCAGCGAACCCACGGTCTTGGTGAAGCTCGCCTTGTCGTCGCCAAACAGCGTCTGGACGCGCTCGCCCTCGGCGCGCTTCGGCTCCGCGGTGGCGGACCACCAGTCGCCGGTCGCCGCGTCGCGCAGGAAGATATAGGAGCCGAGGCGATCCTCGCTCGGATCCGGCTGCCAGCGGGTGACGGCAAGCTCGCCGAAGCGGCTGTAGCCGGAGCCGGTGGCGGTGACCATGACCGAATAGCGGCCGTTGGACATGACGTTGGTCGCCCGCAGCGCCTTGATCGGATCGAGCACGACACGGCTGTCCGGGCTCTCGGCCTCGGTCTCGTCCTTGGAGCGCTCGTCGGCCTCCGTCCTGACGGTCGCCGTCGGAATGTCGCGCGGCGCCTTCTCCTGCAACAGAAGCTCGGCCGATTCGATCACCGGGTCGCTGTGGAAACGCTCGCGCAGCCGGCCCTCGAAAATGGCGTCGGCCACCGCCGCGATCGTCATGCCGGAATGGTGCGCCATATAGTTCTGCACCACGGCGTGGTCGGTGCCTTCGGGCACGCGTTGCGGCGTGAAATCGACCGCGTCGTAAAAGCCGTGGCGGCCGAGCGCGCCGATCGAACGCAGCCGCTGCAGGTTCTGCACCGCCTCGCGCGGACTGAACTGTGCGGCCAAGATGGTCGCATAGGGCGCGATCACGGTGTTCTGGCCGAGGCCGCGCTTCAGGCCGAGCCCTGGCACGCCGAAATTGGTGTACTGATAGGTGAGCTCGCGGTCGCGGGCGTTGTAGGCCGCTTCCGAAATGCCCCAGGG
>NZ_VFWS01000103.1:0-18533 GCF_006443065.1 Mesorhizobium sp. B1-1-5
CTTCGCTCCTGCTCCGCCCTGGAATGACGATCGCGATGGGCGTTTCGGCCAATCTCCAAGGCATGCCGCCTGCCAACACAAACAGAGCCGACCGGTCAAAGTCCCTGTGCAGCGCCACTAGTCGGCCTTCATCGAAAGAAGCTCTTCGACGGGAACGGTCCCGCCCTCGATCTCGACCACCCAGATGTCGGGATCGAATTTCTTCTCCCGCTCCAGCCGCGCATCGAAGGCCGAGCTGTCGTCGCTCGTGCCGAGCACGGCGAAGAAGCGCTCATCGGGCTTGGCCGAATCGTAGCTGGTCTGCGGCGCCGGCCCGTAGAAGGTCACCTCCCCCAGACGCCCGCGCGACAACACGAAGACAGCGCCAGCCTCGGTCGCGCCGCGCTTGACGACAGCGGCGAAGCCGCCGGCGCCGAACACGCGGCGCACAAGGGCCGAGACCCAGAGATCGGTGGTCACGCGCATGGAAAGGTCCTGAATGGCATTCATGTGGTCTAGCGAGATTCACCCAAGCCTGCGAGTGCCTGGATGTCGAAGACGTCTTGCCTAACAAATCTTGTTAGACTTTGTGGGGCGCGCCATAAAGGAGCAATGAAAAGTCAAGCAATGCGCACCCTCACCATATCGCTCACGCCGAAGCAGGCCGCCCGTCTGCAGGATGCGGTCGAGAGCGGCGACTACGCCTCGAACAGCGAAATCGTCAGGGAGGCCCTCAGGTTGTGGGAGCGGCGCGAGGAGCTTCGCGTGCTCGAGCTCGCACAGCTCAAGCAGGCTTACGACGAAGGGATGGCGAGCGGCGAAGGCAAGGACGTCGATCGCAGCGCCTTTCTTCGCGCCCTGAAGGCCGAGCGCTCGGAACGTGACTAGTTATCGACTCACACCTCGCGCTGAACAAGACCCAAGAATACCTGGCGCCACATTGCGGCTGACAACGAGCAGGCAGCGGACAGACTTCTAGGGCGCATCTTCGATAAGCTGGAACTCGCCTGCAATCATCCCAATATGGAAGTCGCCCGGCCAGAGTTGAGCACCACCGCACGTATCCTCGTAGAGGGCCGATATGTCGTATCTACGAGCCCATGGACTACGGCATCCTGGCAGTAGCTATTGTCCACGGGATGCGGGACCCGGAGCATTGGCTCGAATAACAATTTTGCGCGCTGCCGCTCAGTTCGTCAGGCCGATCTCGCGCATCTTTGCGTAGACCGCCTCGTCCGGCTCGCCGGTCTCGGGCAGTCCGAACAAGGCCTGGAATTCCTTGATCGCGGCCTTGGTGCGGGCGCCGACCTTGCCATCGAGCTGCATGTCGCCATTGCCGAACGCCTTGAGGCCGGCCTGGATCTTGACGATGCGGGCGTCGGGCGGCTGCGTGGTGCCATCGGCCGGTGCAGAGACCTGGATCACCTGCGGTTTGGCCGCCGCGGCGACTGCGCCATCGGCCGGTCGCGGCGCCGGGTGGGGAATGGCCGCCGTCGTCTGGCGGGCGCCAAGCTGGTCGAGCAGCGCGCCGTTGATCTCGCCCGACCCCGGCAGCCCGACTTTCAACTGGTAGGCCTGGATCGCCTTGCGCGTGGCCGGCCCGGTGAGACCGTCGACCGCGCCGTCATAGAAATCGAGGTTCTTGAGAATGCCCTGCACCTGCTGGACGACCGGATCCGGCTTGGCCGCGGGCTGCGCCGGCGCCTGGCGCACGATGTTGATGGTGGTCTCCGGCTCGTCGGAGACCGTATGCGGGAAGTTCTCGATGCTTCGGGTGGCGAAGAAGGCGCCGGTATGCGGAAAAGGCTGATACCAGAGCGCATTGGCCGAGACGTAGAACAGCGTCACCAGGAAAGCGGTCGAGCCGCCGACCAGAACCGGATTGCTGGCGATCAGTTGACCGACGGCAACCGCGCCCTCGGCAAGAACGCCGCGCTCAGGTTCGACCACCTTAGGCCGTTTTGCGGAGCGAGCCATTCCTCTCCCCATTTGCATCCCCCTTCGGCTTGGCCGCCGGCATGGCCAGCACGCCGGATGGCGCACCGGATCGCCGCTTCGGCCCGTTCACCGGCAGGCCGATTGTCACCGTGGTGCCCTCACCCGGCGCGCTCTCGATCGACATCGTACCCTCGTGCAGCGCCACCAGGCCCTTGACCAGCGACAGGCCGAGTCCGGTTCCCTCGAAACGACGCGTGTAGTCGTTCTGGATCTGCATGAACGGCTTGCCGAGATTGGCCATGTCCTCCTCGGCGATGCCGATACCGGTGTCGCTCACCCAGAAATGCAGGTGCGAGCCGACGCGCTTGGCTCCGATCACCACGCTGCCGCCATCGGGCGTGAACTTCACCGCGTTCGAGGCGAGATTGATCAGAATCTGCTGGACGGCCCGCCGGTCGGCATTGATCTCGCCCGCATCCGGGGCAATTTGCGTGGCAAGAACTATGCTCTTGGCGTCGGCCAGCGGTCGCATCATCGAACGGCACATGTCGACGGCCTCGACAAAGCGGAACGGCTCCATCTCGGTCGCATAGGCGCCCGCCTCGATGCGCGAAACATCGAGGATCGAGGTGACGACGGACAGCAGATGCTGGCCGGACTCCCTGACCAGGCCGACATATTCCTTCTGGCGCGGGTCCTTGAAGGCGCCGAACATCTCATGGAGCAGCATGTCGGAAAAGCCGAGGATGGCATTGAGCGGCGTGCGCAGCTCGTGGCTGACCACCGCCAGGAAGCGGCCCTTGGCCACTTCGGCGGTCGCGGCCGCCTCCCTCGCTTCCACCAGCTCCTCGCGAAGTGCTGCAACATCGTCGTTTTCGCGCAGAACCAGGGTGAAGACGTCGCGGTCGGCTTCGCCGCGCAGCAGCTCGAGGCTGAACGGGCGGAAATTGTCGACCGCGCCAGAACCCTCGCGCGGCAAGCGGATGCGCAGATCAAGCCGACGCTTCGGGGCGCCCTCGCGCATGTCGGCCAGAGCGGTGAGATAAGCGACGCGGTCGGAAAGATGGATACGGTCGAACAGGCCGGTGCCGAGCAGAAGCTCGGGCGCCAATTTCAGGATCGAACGTGCCTTGGCGGACGCGTCGACCACTTCGCCTTGCCGCCCGAGGCGCAGCACGACGGCGTCGATGACGTCCTCGAGACGATCGCCGGCAGGCTCCGCCGACCGTAAGCCGGCCGGATTGGCGAAGGCGGTGGCCCGCGGCAACAGCGTCAGCGCCCAGGCGAGCGGCAGCAGCCAATGCCAGGCGGCGATCTCGCCGAGCGGCAGCAACTGCCCGGCAAAGGGCTGCAGCACGATGGCGGCAAGCGCCGCCAGCGCGCCCGTCAGCGCGGCGCGCCGTGACCCTGAGACCCACCAGCTTTCGACCGGCAATGCGACGGCAAGGAGTGCCGCCGGCGAGGCCAATCCGCCCGCCGCGGCGATAGCGCCGGCTAGGGCAAGCCCACACAACACGACCGCCATGCGGCCGGCAAGCGCCATATGGCCGGTGGCCGCCACCAGAAGCGCCGCGAACCAGCACAGGCCGAAAGCGGCAAAGATCGCGGCTATCGTGACGGCGGCGCCGAGACTTGAAGTGACCAGCGTGACCGCGGCGCCCGCGGCAAGGAAGGGCGCGGCGAGCATGACACCGATGAAGCGGCGCTGGCGCAGGCGTTCCGCCTCACCCGTCACGGTCGGGTGAACCATGCGTTCGCAGCCGGCGGAAACCGCGCCAGGCAATTGAACGTATCTGGCTGAAATAGAACTCAACGCACGCGTACCCGGTCGTGAAAAACGCCTGCCTGGCAGGTGACTCATCAATTGGCTTGAAACTCGCATCCAGCGTTTAAGGAATGGATAAGGCTGGCGAAGCCGGCGACCGCGCCAAGGCAAATATTGCGATGCCGGCCCGGCAAAGCATGCCGAGTTGGCGCCATGGTAAACGGCGGGTTAGCCGCAAGGCCTGTGCCAAAACGGGCCGGAACTTGAACCGGCTAAGTTCTGCCTGGAATAAAATCGTTTGATAACAATGCTCTACATGGTTATTATAAAGTTAATGAACTCGATGAGATTCGACACAAGCCCATGTCAAAACCTATCCTTTCGAATTCACCTAAAATTTGAGGAAAATTCGCGGCTTCGATGCAAGCCGTCCTTTGCGTGACCGTGCCATTATCGTGCCCATAAAAGAGGTCATGCCGATGGATGCATGATCCGTCACGGATGGATGCATCATTCCATCCCGGATGAGAGGCAAGTAAGATGGGCTTTCTGATCAGGATGGCTTTCTGGTTTTCGCTGGTGCTGCTGGCGCTGCCGCTCGGCGTCGGCCCGGGAGAGAACGGCCAGCAGAGCGTCGGGCCGATCCAGGCACTGTTTGCGGCGCGCGAGGCGGTCGGCGACATTGCAGGGCTCTGCGAGCGCAAGCCCGATGTCTGCGAGACCGGCAAATCGGCTATGTACACCATCACCGTTCGCGCCAAGGAAACGGCCAAGATCGCCGCAGCCATGATCGACGACCAGCAGTCTGGGCAGCCAGGCGCGCTCGAAGCGAAGGTCGCGGATGGCTCCATCACGATCACCGGCAGCGTCGCCGAGGACATCGTGCTGCCGGCCAAGGTCAACATTCCGGTGATGTTGACGGCCAAGAACTGAATTCTTTCCGACCGTTCGCTCGGCACTTTAATTTTAGCGCAATTCCTGACGCAAAACCGCCTACGCACGTTTCCCAGAATTGCTCTAACGCCGCGGGCCCCGTCCGACCTCTCGACGCCCGCGGCGTCTTCTTTTTCCGTGACGCGGCCGTGTCGGGCCACTATATGCGGGGCAATGGCAACCTCGATCCAAACCATCCGCGACGACTTTTCCCTGCTTGACGAGTGGGAGGACCGTTATCGCTATGTGATCGAGCTCGGCGAGAGCCTGCCGCCTTTCCCTGAGGAGGAGCGCACGGCTGCGAACAAGGTGCCTGGCTGTGTGAGCCAGGTGTGGCTCACCACCAAGCATGGAGCGGGCGCCGATCCGGTGATCGGCTTCCAGGGCGATTCGGACGCCCATATCGTGCGCGGCCTCGTCGCCATCATGCTGGCGCTGTTTTCAGGCAGGCATGCAAGCGAAATCCAGAACACGGACGCCGAAGCGACCCTGAAGGAGCTCGGCCTTGACGAGCATCTGTCGCCGCAGCGCGCCAACGGCCTGCGTTCGATGGTCAAGCGCATCAAGCGCGATGCGGAAGCGGCGCTGAAGCAGACGGCCTGATCCGGCCGATATTGTGCTCCCATCGGGAAAGCAAAACGGCGCCGCAAGGGCGCCGTCGAACTGCTTGACGAGCTGAGACCTATCAACGGCCCTTGCGCTTGCGGCCCAGACCCATCTTCTTGGCGAGCTGCGAGCGGGCGGCAGCGTAATTGGGGGCGACCATCGGATAGTTGGCGTCCAGGCCCCACTTCTCACGGTACTCTTCCGGCGTGAGATTGTAGTGGGTCATCAGATGCCGCTTCAGCGACTTGAACTTCTTGCCGTCCTCAAGACAGACGATGTAGTCGTCATGGACCGAGCGCTTCGGATTGACGGCCGGCTTCTGCTTCTCAGCCGACGGCTGCTCCGACGAGCCACCGACGCGGCCCAACGCGGCATGGACGTCGGCGATAAGGTTCGGCAGTTCCCCAACCGGCACCGGATTGTTGCTGACATAGGCGGCGACGACATCGGCGGTCAGCTCGATCAGCGCGTCACTGTTTTTCGAAGGTGTTTCGACAATTTCCATAGTGCTAAGGCCCCAACGAGAGTTGTTTCTATAACTGCGCCCTTTTTTATGGATCGGGCATCGCGCGGATTTCGTTCAGGAAAGGCTCTGAGATTCGCGTCGGTTATCTTAATGACGCCGCATTGAAAGTAAGTCAATTCGCATATTGACTTATATTGGTCGATATTCATCAACTATTGCCGATTCAGCTTCAAAAATTCGTGCGCCGTGTAACTTCGCGAGATTTTTCTGGTCAGACCAGCATGGCATGACGTTGGGTCATCCCCATGTTAGACATCCGATCGCCACTCGACACAACGTTCAATGCTTGGCTAATGCTTGGGTGCCCTTTCGCCTCCACAACGAATCCTGCGGCACAACGAAGCGCAAGGATACCGCCTTGGCGGCTGGACCCGACAAGGCGACGCGACAGATCCATCAATAAGGCGCGATATGTTTCCCGTAGACCCAGCCGGTGACGAAATGACCGTTTTGCGCCGGGTCGTGCCAGATCTCGCACCAGCGATAGCGGATCGCCTGGCGCTGCTTCCGCTGCGGTTGGCGGGCGATATCGAGCAGGTTTACGCCGCCGGTGCAGCGGCCGGTCATCTGCAGCACGGTGCCGTTCGGATAAGAGGCCTGTTTCTGCAATGCATTGGACGGATATTTTCGGGCATTGAGCGTATCACCGAACGGCACCCCCGCCACTTGCCAGGCGGCAAAGACAGTTGCATGAGACTGGCTGGAAAAAACCAGACCTGCCGCTACGACGGCAACAGACATTGCGGTAGAAACACAGGATTTCATCTTTCCCCCTTCGACTTAGCTTCTGTTCCACCTTGAACCGCGCCCGTTGAACCGCCGCTGAGCGGCGTGTTCATTCGTCATTCAAGCAGATTCCGCAGCGAGACGTAATGACCAGAGCTTCCGCCTTGACTTCCGCCTTCCCGGCCGCCAGCCCGCCGACCCCCGAGAAACACCCGGTTTCCGACACGCATCACGGCATCACCCGCAGCGACGACTATGCCTGGATGCGGGCCGACAACTGGCAGGCCGTGTTCCGCGACCCTTCCCTGCTCGACGGCCGCATCCGCGCCCATCTCAATGCCGAGAACGCCTATCAGGCCGCGCTCATGGCCGGCACCGCGGACCTGCGCGCCAGGCTGTTTGCGGAGATGAAGGGGCGCATCAAGGAGGATGACGCGACAGTGCCCATGAAGGACGGCCGCTATGCCTACGGATCGTCGTTCCGGCAGGGCGGCGAGCAGCCGCGCTATTTCCGGACGCCGCGCGACGGCGGCGCTGAGGAGATCCTGCTCGACGGCGACGCGGAAGCCGAGGGCAAGCCCTATTTCCGGCTTGGCGGCGTCGACCATTCGGCCGACCACGGGAAGCTGCTGTGGGGCTTCGACGACAAGGGTTCGGAGTTCTTCACGCTGCGCGTGCGCGATCTTGCGAGCGGCAGAGAACTTGCCGACCAGATCCCGGATACGGGCGGCGGCGGGGTCTGGGACGCCAGCGACGGCGGCTTCTTCTACACCCGTCTCGACGACAACCATCGTCCGTCGAAAGTGTTCTTCCACGCGCTGGGCGACAGGTCCGAAAACGACCGGTTGATCTATGAGGAGACCGATCCGGGCTTCTTCATGGATGTCGGCGGCACGCGCGCCAACGACTGGATCATGATCGGCATCAACGATCATGAAACGTCGGAATACCGCCTGCTGCCCGCCGATGATCCAACCGCAGAGCCGAAGCTTGTGGCGGTGCGCGAGACCGGCCTGCAATACGATCTGGAAGAAGGCGGCGACGTCTTCTTCGTCCTCACCAATGCCGACGGCGCCAAGGACTTCAAGATCATGACCGCGCCGGTCGACGATCCCGGGCGCGCCAACTGGCAGGAACTGGTGCCGCACGAGCCCGGCCGGCTGATCCTCTCGGTGCTCGGCTTCAAGCATTACATGGTCAGGCTCGAGCGCAAGGAAGGCCTGCCGCGCATCGTCGTGCGCGAGCGCGCCAGCGGCGAGGAGCATTTCATCTCTTTCGACGAGGAAGCTTTTTCGCTCGGTCTGTCCGGCTCCTACGAATACGACACCGAAGTGATGCGCTTCACCTATTCGTCGATGACGACGCCGGCGCAGGTGTTCGACTACAACATGCGCAGCCGCGAACGCGTGCTTTTGAAGACGCAGGAAGTGCCCTCCGGCCACGATCCTGCGCACTATGTCACGCGCCGGCTGATGGCGCCGGCAGGCGATGGCGAGTTGGTGCCGATCTCGCTGCTATATCATCGCGACACGCGCCTAGACGGTTCGGCGCCCTGCCTGCTTTACGGCTACGGCTCCTATGGCATCACCGTTCCTTCCGCTTTCAACACCAATTGCCTGTCGCTGGTCGATCGCGGCTTTGTCTATGCCATCGCGCATGTGCGCGGCGGCAAGGACAAGGGGTACGGTTGGTACGAGGACGGCAAGCGGGCAAGGAAGATGAACACCTTCACCGATTTCATCGCCTGCGCCCGCCATCTCGTTGCCGAGCGCTACACACAGCACGACCGCATCGTAGCGCAGGGAGGCTCCGCCGGCGGCATGCTGATGGGGGCGATCGCCAACATGGCCCCGGAAAGCTTCGGCGGCATCGTCGCCGAGGTGCCGTTCGTCGACGTGCTCACCACGATGCTCGACGCCAGCTTGCCGCTGACGCCGCCGGAGTGGCCGGAATGGGGCAACCCGATCGCCTCAGCCGCCGACTATGCGACGATCGCCGCCTATTCGCCCTACGATAATGTGGCGGCGCTCGACTACCCGCCGATCCTGGCGCTGGCGGGCCTGACCGATCCGCGCGTCACCTATTGGGAGCCGGCGAAATGGGTGGCGCGGCTTCGCGAACGCAAGGCAGGCGGCAACCCGGTCGTGTTCAAGATCAACATGGATTCCGGCCATGCCGGCGCCTCGGGTCGCTTCTCGCGGCTGGAGGAGATCGCCTATATTTACGCCTATGCCTTGAAAGTGACAGGCAAGGCCTGATTTTCTACTCGCAATCGCACGGCTCGCGCGCTAGGCAATGCGCCGTCGTTTTTGGTCGTGGCCATTTCGGGGCCGCGCCCCGATACATTCGCAAGGTTCGCTATGCTGCTCGTCGACGTCTATCTCGACAAATCGCCCATCCAGGGCATCGGCGTTTTCGCCAAACACCGCATTGCGCGCGGCACATTGATCTGGAAGCTCGATCCAAGGTTCGATCGACGCATTCCCGTGGAGACCTATGAGGGCGAATCCGGCCCGGTGAAGTCCTATCTCGACCGCTATTCCTATCCGGATCGGCGCGATCCCAACTTCATCGTCTTCGAGGCGGACGACGCCCGCTATATGAACCACGCGGACGACCCGAACTGCGATATCTCCTCTCCGGAAGAGGCCTACGCGTTGCGCGACATCGCGCCCGGCGAGGAACTGACCTGCGACTATAACCATTTTTTCGAGAACGGCTTCGACTTCCTGGGCGATCGCCATCCGTAAAGGCTAACTCGCCGGCTTGCGTGCCGGATAGCCGTTGGGGTGTGGCGGGACGGCCTTGAGGTAGGCGGCAATCGCCTCGCGGTCGTCGGCGGTCAGTTGCGCGATGTTGCGCTGCACGTCAACCATGGCGCCGCCGACGGAATCGAAATCGGGCGTGAAGCCGGTCTCGAGATAATTGGCGATGTCGGCCTCGGACCAGTCCTTGACGCCCTTCCCGTCGGGGGTGATGTTGGGCACGATGCCGGAGCCTTCGGCGGCCACGGCCCCTGCCAGCCACTCGCCTTTCCTGACGCCGCCGGCGAAATCACGCGGCGTGTGGCATTCGCCGCAATGGCCCGGTCCCTCGACCAGATAGCGGCCGGCGAGAACCTTGTCCGGCGCGCCCTCTGGCAGTGCGATCACCGGTTCGGGGCTGAGATAGACAAGCTTCCAGAGGCCAATGCCGCGACGAATGGTGAAGGGGAAGGAAAGCCTGTGATCCGGCGCCTTGCCGGCAACCGCCGGCAGCGTCTTCATGAAGGCGTAGAGATCGGCGATGTCGGCCGGCTTCATGCGCGCGTAGGACGCATAGGGAAAGGCCGGATAGAAATGCTCGCCGGACGGAGAGACGCCTTTCAGCATGGCGTTGGCGAAGTCCGCCTCGCTCCAGGCGCCGATGCCGTCCTTCCGGTCCTGCGAGATGTTGGGCGGAACGAAGGTGCCGAACGGCGTCTTGAGTTCCAGACCGCCGACGAGCTCGAGGCGGGCGTCGCCCTGGGCGCCAGGTCTGGCGTGGCAGGAGGTGCAGCCCCCGGCGTAGAAGATCCGCTTTCCCCTGGCAGCGTCGCCAGGGCCGAGATCAGCGACGGTGCCGGCGTCCAGCCTGACCGGTGCCGACAGAACCCAGCTGGCGCCAGCCGCGGCGGCGCCAAGCACGATGACGGCGCCGACAAGCTTCTTCAGCCAGGCCATCGTCAAGCGATCAACTCTTCTTGATCCGGTAGGTCTGATGGCAGGTGCCGCAATCGCCGCCCAGCGTGTTGAGCTGCGCCTTCAGGGCGTCGACATCGGCCGGCGGGGAAGCGACCGCAGCCTTGGTATCGGCCAGGAACTTGTCCTCGGCCGTCTTGAAGCCCGCCATGTCTTCCCAGATCTTCGGCGCGGCCGTGGTGTCGCCCTTGTCGGAGCCGGCCGGGAACAGCGTGTCGACGTCGAACTTCTCGGCATTGGCTTGCAGTGCCTTCAGCGCGTCCAGCACGGCGGCGGCATCGAAAGGCGTCTCGCCCTTGACCATCTTCGAGATCTGCCCGGCGAGCTTGCCGCGTTCCTTCATCAGGGCCTGGCGACCCTTGATCGGGTCGGCATAGGCCGAGCCGGCAAAGGCAAGCAGAGAGATGGCGATGACAAGCTTTCTCATTCAATTGGCTCCGTGGATGAAGAGAGTTCGCTGGCGCAATTCCGGACGGAAAACCGTTCAATACTTTTCCTGGAACTGCTCTGGACGTTAACGAGCGTGATGGTGGGGTTATTCCCCGGCGCCGTGACGATTTTGCCGGGTTTGTCCTGAAAAAGAAAAGCCCCGGCAAACCGGGGCTTTTCGTCAAAATCACTCAGGCTTTAGCCTTCTCATAAAGCTCCAGGACGTGGTCCCAGTTGATCAGGCTGTCGACGAAGGCCTCGAGGTATTTCGGCCGCGCGTTGCGGTAGTCGATGTAATAGGAGTGCTCCCAGACGTCGACGCCGAGGATCGGCGAGCCGCCATGGACCAGCGGGTTCTCGCCGTTCGGGGTCTTGGAGATTTCCAGCTTGCCGTTCTTGACCGAGACCCAGGCCCAGCCGGAGCCGAACTGGGTGGTGCCGGCGGCGATGAAATCCGTCTTGAACTTGTCGTAGCCGCCGAGATCGCTGTCGAAGGCCTTCTGCAGCGCGCCCGGCAGCTTGTTGCCGCCGCCGCCCTTCTTCATCCACTTCCAGAAATGGATGTGGTTGTAGTGCTGGGCCGCATTGTTGAAGAGCCCGGCATTCTTGCCGAAGGACTGCTTCACGGCCTCTTCGACCGACAGGTCGCCCATTCCGGCCTCGGCGGCGAGCTTGTTGCCGTTGTCGACATAGGCCTTGTGGTGCTTGTCGTGGTGATACTCCAGCGTCTCCTTCGACATGTAAGGCTGCAAGGCCTCGTAGTCATAGGGCAAGGCGGGCAACTCAAAAGCCATGGATAGTACTCCCTCGAGGAAAAAAGTCCGGTGATGCTACCGGGCTAAGATAGGTCTGGAATGGATCGGGGCAACTCCGAATGGAGCGCCGAGCGACTTTTTAGAGCAATTCCGGGAAAAGTGCGAAGCGGTTTTCCGCCCGCAATTGCGCAAAACAGGAAGATGGAGCGGTTCGCCATTTCAACGAAACGGTGAGCCGCTCTGGCGGCTCAGGCGGCGGACGTCGAATGCGCCCACTCCCAATAGAGCTCGCGCGCCTTCTTGGCCACCGGACCGGGCTGCAGGTCGCGGTTCTCGATGTGTGTGACCGGCACGACCTTGGAGTGGTTGCCGGTCGAGAATATCTCGTCGGCTTCGAGGAAATCGCGGACCGACAGCGTCTTCTCGGTGGTCCTGAAACCGTAGTCGCCGAGCAGGCTGATGGTGCGAGAGCGGGTGATGCCCGAGAGAAACGTGCCGTTTGGCGCCGGAGTCATCACATGGCCGTCCTTGACCAGGAAGATGTTGGAGGTCCCGGTCTCGGCGACATTGCCCAGCATGTCGAGCACCAAAGCGTTGTCGAAGCCGCGGTTCTTGGCCTCCAGAATGGCACGGCCATTGTTGGGATAGAGGCAGCCGGCCTTGGCGTTGGTGGGCATGGTCTCGATGGTCGGGCGCCGGAACGGCGAGACGCCGATCGAAAAGCCGGATGGCGGGATCATCGGCGATTCATAGAGGCAGAGGCAGAACCGGGTCGAGGCCGGGTCGGCCGGCACGCCCATATAGCCGCCATGCTCGGCCCAATACATCGGCCTTATATAGACCGCCGTCTTGCCGTCGAATTTCTTCAAACCGTCCCAAGTCAGGCCGACGATCTCTTCCGTCGTCATCGAAGGCTTCAGGCCAAGCGCGATCGCGGAGGTGTTGACGCGAGCGGAGTGCAGCTCGAGGTCGGGCGCGACGCCCTCGAACCAGCGGCCGCCGTCAAAGACGCTGGTGCCGAGCCACATGGCGTGGCTGCGCGGCCCGAGAATGGCGACGTTGCCCTCGTACCAGTCGCCGTCCACATAGGTCCAAGTCGCGGTTTGCGCCGCCGCCGCCAGTGTCATGGTCGCCGTCCAATTGAGTGATTTCAGTCCGCCATAGGACGATGCTTTGGCGGCTGGCGTCAATTGACATCGGGAAAATTCGTTGGGGCCAGAGGCACTTGGCCGCAATCAATGCTTGCGCGGCAAGCCTGCGCGCCGCAAAACTTGAGACATGCATCATGCGGCCTATGTCTTCGACGCCTACGGCACGTTGTTCGACGTGCACGCCGCCGTGCGCCGCCACGCCGGCGAGATCGGCCCGGACGGCCAGCTTCTCTCCGAAATCTGGCGCGCCAAGCAGCTCGAATATTCCTGGGTGCGGACGCTGATGGGATCATACGCCGACTTCTGGCAACTGACCGAGCAGGCGCTGGATTTCGCTTTGCGCAAGGTGCCCTCGGCCGATCCGGCGCTGCGGACGAAACTGCTCGAAGCCTATTGGCGGCTCGACTGCTATCCGGAAGTGCCCGCCGTGCTGAAGGCGCTCAAGGCGTCGGGCGCGAAGCTCGCTATTTTATCCAACGGCTCGCCTGAAATGCTCGACGCGGCGGTCAAATCCGCAGCGTTGGACCAGATCCTCGACGACGTGTTTTCGGTCGACGAGGTCAAACGCTTCAAGACCGACCCGTCGGTGTACGACATGGTAGTCACCGGGTGGCGGCTTTACCCCGGCGCGGTTTCGTTCCAGTCGTCGAACCGCTGGGACATCGCCGGCGCGGCGAGATTCGGTTTTCGCACGGTCTGGATCAACCGGACCAACCAGCCGGACGAGTATCGTGACCTCCCGCCGGGGCTGATCTTGCCTTCGCTCGAAGGTCTCCTGGCGGAGGTCTGATGCAGCTGTTGCTGCAGGGCAACAGCTGTGGCGCGGTCACAGCTTCGCCTTTTTCTGTCCACCCTCAGGCCAGAATTGGAACCGCCTATCGCCGCCGACTGTTATGAATGCCGCCGCGACGTGCCCGCGGGTTCATGCTTTCTTGCGAATTAAGACCTAGAAAAGGCAACCATGTCAGACGCTTCCTTCCGCATCAGCCGCCGTGGCTTCCTCAATTTCACAGCCCTCGGCGCTGCCTCGGCCGCCGTGTCCGCCTGCACCACCACCGGTCCTGCACCAGCCCCCGTCCAGCCGCCGCCGCCCGCCTATGTCGAGCCGCCGCTCGGCGATTACGAGACGATGTATGGCGCAATGTCCGACAATGGCTTCGACCTGCCGGCCATCCCGGTCAACAAGATCGATCACAGATTCTTGCGCCAGATCGTCCCCGATCCGACCGGACAGCGCCCGGGCACCATCGTTGTCGATACCACCGGCCACTTCCTCTATCTGGTGCGCGAGGGCGGCCAGGCGATCCGCTACGGCGTCGGCCTCGGCCGCGCCGGCTTCGAATGGTCGGGCGACGCGGTCGTGCAGTGGAAGCAGAAATGGCCGAAATGGACGCCGCCGGACGAGATGGTCGCACGCCAGCCGGAACTGACGCAATTCAGCGCCAGGAATGGCGGCATGCCGGGCGGCCTGAAGAACCCGCTCGGGGCGCGTGCGCTCTATCTCTTCCAGGGCAATCAGGACACGCTCTACCGCCTGCACGGCTCACCCGAATGGTGGTCGATCGGCAAGTCGGTGTCGTCGGGCTGCGTGCGCCTGATCAACCAGGACATCATCGACCTCTACGACCGTGTGCCGACCAAGACCCCCGTGATCGTGACAGCCAATATCGGCGCGCCGGAAGAGAACATGCCGGAGCGCAAGGCCATTCCGATCGACAATGGCGTGCCGACGGGCTCTATCCTGCTCGGTCCGGTGAAGCGGCTCACCAACGAGATATTCTGACCCTGCGCCTAGGCCGGCGGTGCTTGGCCAAATATAGCCAGCACCGCCACCGGGGCTGCGGTGAAAATCCATCATCCCGGCAGCCCGCATCGGCACGCCATGCCGTGCGGCTGGACCATACAAACTTCAGCGGCGGATGTTCTAAGCTGGCCGGACTTCAGGCATTTTATGCTGCAAGGAGTCTTGCCATGTACACACCACCCGCCTTTCGCGACGACGATCATGAGAGCCTCAGGGCCACGATCCGCGAAGCGCGGCTGGCAATTCTGGTGACCGCCACGGCCGATGGGCCGCTGGCGACGCATCTGCCGCTTTTGCTCGATGAGAACGAGGGTGAGCATGGGGTGATCTACGGGCACGTCGCAAAGGCAAACCCGCAGTGGCACGTGCCGCCGCTGGGCGACGGCCTGGCGATGTTCATGGGCCCGGATGCCTATGTGACGCCGGCCTGGTACCAGACCAAGCAGGAGACCGGGAAGGTCGTCCCGACCTGGAACTATGTCGCCGTCCACGCCCACGGGCCGATCGAATTCTTCGAGGACGCCGACAGACTGCTCGAGGTCGTGACCCGCCTGACCAGCCTGCATGAAGGCGAGCGCGCCGCGCCCTGGGCGGTGTCGGACGCGCCGGCGGATTTCATTCAATCGCAGTTGAAGGGCATTGTCGGCCTGCGCATGCCGATTACAAAGCTCGAAGGCAAGCGCAAGATGAGCCAGAACCGCAACGCCGCCGATCGCGCCGGTGTCGTGTCCGGCCTCTCATCCAGCGACCGGCCTTCAGACCGCGAGGTCGCGCCGCTCATTCCAGTGTGAACGGGGCGACATCGGCCAACCGCCGCGGCTGCTTGAGTTCCGCAGCAAGTCAGGTGCAGACCCACTCGCGGATCTTGCACTCCTTGCTCTCGCCTCCGCACTGGGCTGTCGCCTTCTCCTCGGCTTCGCGGCGGGTCGCGGCCGATGCTGCACTCCAGAACGGCGTCGCCGCGCCACGGCTCTTGCCGACCGAGAGCGCCGCGCAGTGCTCATAGGGAAAGCCGGTGCCGTCATCATCGTCCCAATGGCGATGGTTGCGGAACACTTCGACCACCCGGCAGCCCTTGCCATCCGCATTCTCGCAATGCTTGAGCGCAATGTCTTCCGCTTCCTGCCGCTTGTCGGCGCCCCAGAAAAAGCCGTGACGGCCGTCGCCCGGCGAGTAGGCGATCGCGCCCCAGATGCCCTTTTCCTCGCCGGTCTGCGCCGGCGGCGACGGGGCGATCAGGTCAGCCGCGTTGCTCGCAATCGTAAGCCCGGCGAGCGCCGCAAGCAGCGGGATCGAAAGGCGGGGATTGATCAGCATCTTCGTGCTCCAGTTGCAGCTATTCAGCAATCGACTGTCATGCCCGGCTCTAGCCGCCCATGCGCGCGACCGAGACGACGATGCAAGTGTTGCCGGTTGGGACCAGCAGCGCCTGGCCGGCATTGTCGGCCAGGTTGAAAAGCATCGTGTTCGAAAGATTGTCCGCCAGCAGGCTGCCCTTCGGGAGCGTTCCGACGACTTCCTGGCAAGAGCGCGGGAATGGCGCCACGCGCATGAAGCCACCCTCGCAGCTCTGGCCGACAGGCGAGGCAAAAACGACGCCCGCGGCCTGCGTCTTGTAGTCCGGCAGGTTGTAGCTCATCCCGGCGACTGCCTGCACGGCATGGGTGTCGGGTGAGGTTTTGTCCCATTGCGTCTGGATCGCATAGGTCGACCCGGCAGTCAGAGCCTGCCCCATCGCGGCAAAGAGATTGGCGCAGGTGCGGACACCTGCCTGCGCGACATGCGCCTGAAACGGATTCTTGTTTGCCGAGGCGTCGACCGGCGCGGGCACGGCTTCCGCCGGCTTGCCCTGCATGGGCGCCTGCGCCTGCGCGGAGGCGGTGCCAGCGACGAATGTCCCAAGCGCGGGATAGAGCCGGAACGACAAGACCACCGCCGCCGCGACCAAGACCGCGAACGCGCCGAGCAGCGCCGTGTTTCGCGCCAGGCGCCAGCCTGGCGAGCGCTGTGGTGGTGGACTTGCCGGCGGCTCCGGCAGCGCGACCGGCTGGGAGTGCGTCAGGATTCTGTCCTCGATGGATTGGCGTGTCATCTCAAAGTCTTTCTAGTTGATGGCCGACAGCGCGGCCTTGAGTCCCTTGAACGGGGCATCGAGGCTGACGGTCGCTCCCGACGGCAGGGAATAGGAAACCTGGACCGTGGTCTCCTTGCCGATCTGCTCGCGAAGCACCGGGCCGACGGGCACATAGCCGACGCAGACCGACGCATCGCAACCCTGCAGTTGAACGTCGACCGGCTGTTTGCGGCCGGCAAATCGCAGCGAAAGCTTGCTGCCCGCACCTGCCGCGAGCGGGGTTCGCAAGATCATGAAGGGCTTGCCCTTCTCGTCCGCCGCGAGCGACCAGCTGAAGACCATGGCCTGGCTCTGGTCGATGAAGGACTGGCTGATGTTGCAGACCTTCTTCCTGGCCTGCAGGTTCTCGTCGCAGATCAGCGTCCAGTTCTCGAACGGGCGCGTGGTCCGCTGATATTGGCCAAGCTTCACGTCCGCGGGCACCGCGACGTCGGACGGCTTTATCCGATAGGCTGGCTGGGCCGCCTCCTGCCCGGCCGCGTGCGGGCCGGACAGAAGGAGGCAAGTCACGGATATCACGGCAAGGACCGTCTGCCTGGTCATCAACAGACTCAGTTCAGGGTGAAGCTGACGCCTGCGCCGACACCCCAGTGCCCGCCGGCCGTCGTACCGGACACGTTTGCCCGGGCCCTGCCATCCTCGCTGGTGTAGCCGGCACCGAACGCGACGGCGCCTTCGCCACGCCAGTAGCCGCCGCCGGCCGCCACGCTCAGCTTGCCCGGACGATCGTCGTAGCGCAGCGAGGCGGCCGCAAGGCCGATCGCCGCCGCCTGGCGCGCTTCGCCTCGAGCCTCGCTCATGTCCATGTTGAGCTGGCTGAGCTTGGAGTCGGTGTAGGCATTGGCCTGCTGCAGCGTGGTGGCCGCCACCTGGTTGGTGTAGGTCTTGGAGTTGTCGAGCGTGGTCGCCAGCCCGTTGTTGAACTGCAGCACGTTGACTGCATCGGTGTCGGCGGTGCCGGCGCCGACATTGTGGATGACGACAGGCGCATTCACGTCGCCGCCGACAAGCGTCAGGGAATTGGACTTGGTGCCGTCCGGGTTCTTGTCATACTGGACGGCGAATTCATTCAGATTGCCGACACTTCCCTGCACTGCTTCGACAGCCTGATTGGTGGCGTAGAGTTGGCTGCCGTTGATGGCGTCGGTCGAAGTCTGGCTGATCCGGCCCGCCGCCACATTGGTGACGGTGCGCTCCTTGCCGACATCGCCCACGCTCACCGTGCTCGTCGGAGCGGTTCCGGCGAAGGTGTAGTTGACGCCGTTGATCGTCGTGCCGGTGGTGGCTACCGCCGCGGCGGTCGTCGAGCCCGCGCCGAGAGCGACGCTGCCCGGCTCGTTGGCCGTGGCGCCGGCGCCGAGCGCCATAGACTGGGCGCCGTTGGCGGTCGAGTTGGTGCCGAAGGCGATGCTGTCGGCCTGGTTGGAGGTCGCGTTCTGGCCGATCGCGATGCCGCCCGGCGCCGTTTGCTGGACGATGGCGCCGTTGCCCATGCCGATGCCGTTGTCGCCGTTGACGGTGGTGCGCGGGCCGATCGCGACCGAATCGGCGCCGACAGCGAGCGAGTCCGGGGCGCTCGAATTGGCGTGGAAGTACATGCTCCCCGTCACAGCGAAGGAGCTCAGCGCGCCTTTCAACTGGCGAAGCGTCACCGCATCCTGGTCCTGGGTGCCGTCGGCCACATTGATTATCTGGCGATAAGCGGTGGAGGTACCCACCGAGACGGCGCCGAGCAGGCTCATATCGGTGGTGTTGTAAGGAATGAGGCCGGTGCCGGAGAGGATCGATCCCGACGCTGGCGCGACCGCACGATCCGAGACCGAGCCGGAGCCAAGCGCCACGCCGTCGGCGATGGTGACCGCTGTGCCGCGGCCGAGAGCCAGCGAATTGGCGGCGGACGCAGTCGCCTGGTAGCCGAGCGCCGACGAACCAACCCCTTGCGCGAAGGCATCGGTAATCGGCAGCGTCGAGTCGTTGGTGCGGACGTAGCGGATGCCGCCGCCGGTGTTGATGTTGGTAAGCGACGTGCTGAGATTGCTGATATCGCTGGTGTTCTGCGTCACCTGCT
>NZ_VFWS01000104.1:0-18066 GCF_006443065.1 Mesorhizobium sp. B1-1-5
TCGCCGAACGGCCGACGCCGACGACCAGGCCGCCGGCGCGCGCGACCGACACGGCGATGCCTTGCCCGATGCCGGTGTTGGCGCCGGTGACCAGGATGCGCTTGCCCGTGAGGCTGAAGGCGGAAAGATCGCTCACCGCAATTGATCCATTGCCACCTGATCGACGTCGGTATAGTCGACATTGTCTCCGGCCATCGCCCAGATGAAGGCGTAGTTGGACGTGCCGGCGCCCGAATGGATCGACCAGCCCGGCGACAGCACCGCCTCCTCGCTGCGCATGACGATGTGGCGCGTCTCGTCCGGTTCGCCCATGAAGTGGAAGACGCGCTGCCCTTCCGGCAGATCGAAATAGAGATAGGCTTCCATGCGCCGGTCATGCACGTGGCAGGGCATGGTGTTCCACACCGAGCCTGGCGCGAGCTGCGTCATGCCGACGACGAGCTGGCAGGTCTTGACGCCGTCGGCGTGGATGAACTGGAAGATCGAGCGTTCGTTGCTGGTCGCCTGGCTGCCGAGGTCGAGCCGCCTGGCGTCGCCGATGCGAATCAACTGGCTGGGATAGGTCCGATGCGCCGGTGCGCTAAGCAGGTAGAATTTTGCCGGCCTGTCGGGCTCCGCCGAGGCGAACGACACCTGCTCAGCGCCCATGCCGAGATAGACCATGTCGCGCGCCGCCAATTCGTAAGGCAGGCCGTCGGCCGTGACGGTGCCGGCGCCGCCGATGTTGACGGCGATCAGTTCGCGGCGGTCGAGGAAAGCCTTGGTTCCGGTCGGCTTGATCGCCTCGAGCGGCAGGATCTTGTCGATAGGCATGGCGCCGCCGACGATCATGCGGTCGTAATGCGTGTAGGTCAGGCTGACGAGGCCCGGCTGGAAAAGCCCCTCGACATGGAAATGGTGGCGCAGCTCGTCTGTTCCCATGGCCGCGGCGGTGATGGGATCGATGGCGAAGCGCGAGGAAAATTCGGTATGTGTCTGGTTCATTTCCAGGCCTTGTCTGACGGTCACTCGGTCGGTGCGGCTTTCAGCGAATTGGCATAATAGGCCTGTCTGGCCTGCAGCCGCTCGCGGTAGCGCTGCTGGCTGCGGGTCAGATGCGTGCGCATCGCCTCGCGCGCGGCCTCGGCATCGCCTGCCGAGATCGTGTTGAGAATGACGAGATGCTCGCGCTGCAGGCCGCGCTGGTACTCGTCCGACTGGACGAGCTCTGTCGACCAGGGCGAGGTCACGTCGCAGGGAATGGCGCGGCGTCCCAGCACATCGAGCATCTCGACATAGAACGGGTTGTTGGTGGCGCTGGCGATCGCGCGGTGGAAGGCGAGGTCGGCCGGGCCCGTCGGCTGGCTGGCGAGCAGCAGCCGCTCGAACTCGAAGAAGGCCTCCTGGATCGCGGCCTCCTGGGCGGCGTTGCGGCGGATGGCGGCGAGGCCCGCCGATTCGATCTCGATCGCGAGACGGACCTCGAGCACGTTGAGCGCGACCGAATCCTTGGCTCCCATGTCGGCGGCCAAAACGCCGAAGCTCGTCGAGATGTGCTCGCTGACGAAGACGCCGGCGCCTTGCCGCGCTTCGACCAGGCCATCGGCGGCAAGCTTGGCCAGCGCCTCGCGGATAACCGTGCGGCTGACGCCGAAAGTCTCCGTCAGCTGGCCTTCGGTCGGCAGCTTCTGTCCGGGCGGAATCTCGCCTGCCAAGAGCTGCTTGCGGATCGCCGCGACCACGGTCTCCGACAGTTTCGGTTTGCGTTCGACCCTGAGGTCGGCAACTGTTTGGGACACGTGGTGCCCTCCTAATGGAACAGGCTCGGCAGCCACAATGAGATTTCCGGTATGTAGGTGACAAGCATCAGCACCATGAAGGCCGCTCCATAGAACGGCCAGATCGAGCGCATTGCCGTCCAGATGGGAATGCGGCCGATGGCGCAACTGACGAACAGCACCGCGCCGACCGGCGGCGTGCAGAGGCCGATGCCGAGATTGAGGATCAGGATGACGCCGAAATGCACGGGATCGACGCCATAGGCCATGACCACCGGCAGGAAGATCGGCGTGGTGATGATGATGAGCGGCGACATGTCCATGAATGTGCCGAGGATGAGCAGGACGACATTGATCAGGAGCAGTATGACCAGCTTGTTGTCGGACACGGACTGCAAAAACGCGACAAGCGCTGCCGGAACCCGCAGATAGGCCAGCAGCCAGCCGAAGGCCGCGGCGCAGCCGATGATCATCAGCACCATCGCTGTCGTGCGCACCGCCGCGGTCGTCGCGGTGACGAAATCGTTCCAGCTCATCGAGCGGTAGATGATCAACGTCACCAGGAAAGCATAGACGATGGCAATGCAGGAGCTTTCGGTGGCAGTGAAGATGCCCGAGCGGACGCCGCCAAAGATGATGCCGATCAGGATCAGCCCGGGAATGGCGGCGACAAGCAGCTGCAAGGCCCGGCCGAAACCGGCAAAGGGTTCCGTCGGATAGCCGCGCCGGCTTGCCACCACATAGGCGGTGACCATCAGCGACAGGGCCAGCAACAGCCCCGGCAGAACGCCGGCGGTGAAAAGATCCGCGATCGAGATGCGGCCGCCGGCCGAGATCGAATAGATGATCATGTTGTGCGACGGCGGGATCAGCAGCGCAATGATGGCGCCGACGGAGGTGATGTTGACGGCATAGTCGACGCCGTAGCCGCGCGCCTTCATCTGCGGGATCATCAGCCCGCCGACCGCTGAGGCATCGGCCACTGCCGAACCGGAAATGCCGCCGAACATGGTCGACGCGGCAATGTTGACTTGGCCCAGGCCGCCGCGCAGATGGCCGACCAGGGACCCGGCCAATGCCACCAGGCGGGCGGCGATGCCGCCGCGAACCATAAGGTCGCCGGCGAAGATGAAGAACGGAATGGCCATCAGCGAAAAGACGCTGACGCCGGAATTGAGCCGCTGGAACACAACGACCGGTGGCAGGCCGATCGTGAGGATCGTCGCGAAGCTGGCGACGCCGAGGCAGAACGCGATCGGCGTGCCGATAACCAGCAGGAAGACGAAAGTGCCGAAAAGCACGATCAGCGCCATGGTTCAGAGCTCCTCGCCGGTCGCGTAGATGTCGGCATCGACCGGCAGCCCGGCAAAGCGCCCCGCCAGCCGCTCGAGTGAAAACAGGCAGACCAGCCCGCCTCCCAGGATGACCGGCAGGAAGCTGACGCCGCCGGGCAAGGCGAGCGACGGCATCACCGTGTTCCAGGTCAGCCTGGCCAGCTGCACGCCATAGACGATCATGCCGGCGCCGAAGGCCAGCACGACGAGATCGGAAATGCTGCGCAGCACCGCCTTGGCCGAGGCAGGCAAGACATAGAGCAGCACGTCGAAGCCGAGATGCGTGCGCTCGCGCACGCCGACGGCGGCGCCGAGAAAGATGAACCAGCCCATCAGCAGCACGGATGAGGACTCGGTCCAGCTCGGCGAGCGGTTCAGCACGTAGCGCGAGAAGACCTGCCAAAAGATGATGACGGTCATCAGCGTCAACCCGGTTCCGCTGATCCACAAGGCCAACCGCGCCAGCCCGGAAAGGGCCCGTTCCACCCGCAGCCAGAAGCCTTTCGGACCCGACCGGCTGGATGGCAGCACGGAGGCCTGCGTGCCGCCGGGCCGGTTGCCGATCCCGGTCATTTCGTCGCCTGGATACGGGCGGCGAGGTCCTTGAGCTCGGGCGTCGACAGATATTTGTCGTAGACCGGCTTCATGGCGTCGATCAGCGGCTGCTTGTCGATCTCGCTGATCTTGACGCCGGCCTTCTCGACGATGTCGCGCGACTTCTTCTCCTGCGCGTCCCACAGCTCGCGCATCTTGACGACGCTGTCCTTGGCCGCCTGGCGCACGATCGCCTGGTCTTCCGGCGCCAGCTTGTCCCAGCTTGCCTTCGACATCACCAGCACTTCCGGCACGATCTGGTGCTGATCCAGCGTGTAGTGCTTGGCGACCTCGTAATGCTTGGCGGATTCGAAGCTCGGCCAGTTGTTCTCGGCGCCGTCGATGACGCCGGTCTGCAGCGCCGAATAGACCTCGCCATAGGCCATCGGCGTGGCGTTGGCGCCGAGCGCATTCACCATGTCGACAAAGACGTCCGACTGGATGACGCGGAACTTCATGCCTTTCATGTCTGCCATCGAGGCGATGTCCTTCTTGGTGTTGTAGAAGGAGCGCGCGCCGGAATCGTAGAAGGCGAGTCCGACAAGGTCATGCGCCTCGAACGCCTTCAGGATCTGGTCGCCGATCGGCCCGTCCATGACATGCCGCATATGCTCGACCGAGCGGAAGATGTAGGGCAACGACGGCACGGCGGTTTCCGGCACGATGCCGTTGAACGGCCCCATGGAGACGCGATCGAGGTCGATGACACCGGCCTGGGTCTGCTCGATCGTGTCCTTTTCCTCGCCGAGCTGCGCCGAATGATAGACCTCGATCGAATAGCGCCCGTTGGTGCGTTGCTTGATCAGCTCGCCCATATATTTGACCGCCTCGACTGTCGGATAGCCGTCCGGATGGGTGTCCGAAGAGCGCAGGACGGTTTCGGCCTGCGCGGCGCCGATCATCAAGGACCCGATGGCGAATGTCGCCGCCAGCAATCTCGAAATACGCAACATGTCTTTCCTCCCTTCAAAAATTCACGAATACCTTGGTTCAGAGTCGGTACGCCTTCTTGGCAAGCGAGTAGGCAAGCTCCCGCGCCAGCTCATGCGCCTCCTGCTCCCGGAGGCGATGCTCGGCGACGAGGCGCGCCAGAAAGGCGCAGTCGACACGCCGCGCGACGTCGTGGCGCGCCGGGATCGACGGGAAGGCGCGCGTGTCGTCATTGAAGCCGACGGTGTTGTAGAAGCCCGCCGTCTCGGTGGTCATCTCGCGGAAGCGGCGCATGCCTTCCGGGCTATCGTGGAACCACCAGGCCGGCCCGAGCTTGAGCGCCGGATAGACGCCGGCGAGCGGCGCCAGCTCGCGCGCATAGCTCGTCTCGTCGAGCGTGAACAGGATGATCGTGAGGTCGCGCTCCAGCCCGACGCAATCGAGCAGCGGCTTCAGCGCCGCCACATAATCGGTCCGGATCGGGATATCGAAGCCCTTGTCGCGGCCGAACTTCTGGAAAACGGAAGGCGAATGATTGCGCCATGATCCAGGATGGATCTGCATCGCCAGGCCGTCGTCGCGGCTCATCTTGGCCATCTCGGTCAGCATCTGGGCTCGGAACAGCTTTCGCTCGCGCTCATCCTCGGAGCCGCGCCGGATGCGGTTGAACAACTCCTGCGCCGCCGCGTCGGAGAGATTGGCGGTCTCGGCCGTCGGATGGCCGTGATCGGACGAGGTCGCGCCGAACTCCTTGAAATAGGCGCGGCGCTTTCGGTGCGCCTCGAGATAGCCGGACCACGTGCCGGTGTCGCATCCGGTGATCTCGCCAAGCCTATCCAGATTGGCCGCGAAGCCCCCGAAATCGGGATCGACCACGGCGTCCGGCCGATACGCGGTGACGACGCGGCCCTTCCAGCCGCTGTCGCGGATCGTCCGGTGCCATTTGAGGTCGTCGAGCGCGCCTTCGGTCGTCGCGATCACTTCGATGTTGAAGCGTTCGAACAGCGCGCGCGGCCGATAGTCGTCGCGTTGCAGCAGCGCGGCGATGGTGTCGTAGATGCGGTCGGCGCTGGCTGCGGTGAGCGGCTCCCCGATGCCGAACAGATGCTCGAACACATGGTCGAGCCACAGCCGCGTCGGCGTGCCGCGGAAGAGATAATAATGCTCGGCGAAGCGCCGCCAGATGGCCCGGCCGTCGGTTTCGACGGGTGCGCCGTCGAGCGTCGGGACGCCGAGTTCCTCCAGCCGCACGCCCTGGCTGAACAGCATGCGGAAAATGTAATGGTCCGGCACGATCAAGAGCTGCGCCGGGTCGGAAAACGCTTCGTTAAGCGCGTACCAGCGCGGGTCGGTGTGGCCGTGCGGACTGACGATCGGCAGGTCCTTCACGCCCGCATAAAGGGCCCGCGCCAATGATCGCGTTTCCGGCGAAAACAGCAGGTCCGGATCGGTCAATGCGGCCACGCGGCTCCTCCCAGGCTTCGCTATTGGTAGATCGGCCGGAGATAATGTCAACATACAAATATTATGCAGTTGTATGATGACTTTCGAATGGAACCCGGCCATTGTGCACGGCGACAGCGGATGTTAGGTCGCTGCCGTCGTTTTCCGATCGGAGACCAGCTTCCATGAACGGCCGCCTGTCCAACGCCACCCTTGCGGAGCTGCCGGCCGAAGTTCTGGTGCCTCGCTACGACCGCAAGTCCGTCGCGCCCGGCATCGTCCATCTTGGCGTCGGCGCCTTTCACCGTGCCCACCAGGCCGCCTATGTCGATGCCTGTCTGGCGGATGGCGAGAGCGATTGGGGCATCATCGGCGTCTCGCTGCGCAGCCCCGACACGCGCGATGCGCTCAAGCCGCAGGACGGGCTCTATACGCTGGCGATCAGGGACAGCGTCGGCGAACAGCTGCAGGTCATCGGCTCGATCCAGTCCTTGCTCGTCGCCCCGGAGGACCCTGGCGCGGTGCTCGCCGCGCTCACCGATCCGCGCACCCGCATCGTCACGCTCACCATCACCGAAAAGGCCTATCTTCGGGCAGCCGACGGCACGCTCGACAGGGCGCACCCCGAAATTGTCCACGACCTCGCCAACCCCGGATCGCCGAAGACGGCGCATGGATTTCTCGCGGAGTCGCTCGCGCGCAGGCGCGCGGCGGGCACACCCCCTTTCACCGTGCTATGCTGCGACAACCTGCCGGCCAACGGCGCCACCCTGCATCGGCTGTTGATCGAGTTCGCGAAACTCCGGGATCAACGGCTCATCCGCCAGGATGATGCTGGGCTAGCGCGCCATGTCGCCGAGGAAGTGGCCTTCCCCTCAAGCATGGTCGACCGCATCGTACCCGCGACGACGGACGAGGACCGGGCGCGCATTGCGCAACAGCTCGGCATCGATGACGCGTGGCCGGTGATGACCGAGCCGTTCCGCCAATGGGTGATCGAGGACCGCTTTCCCGCCGGGCGGCCGGCCTGGGAGAAATTCGGCGTCACCATGGTCGAGGACGTCGGCCCCTTCGAGGACATGAAGCTGAGGCTCCTCAACGGCGCGCATTCGGGCATCGCCTATCTCGGCCTGCTCAGCGGCCACGCCACCGTCGACCGCGCCTTTGCCGATCCGGCGATCCGGCAGTTCGTCGACAGGCTCTGGGCCGAGGCCATTCCAACCCTGCCGCAGGATGCCGGGCTCGACACTAGCGCCTACACGGCCGAGCTTGCCGCACGCTTTTCCAACACCGCACTCGCCCACCGCACTGCGCAGATCGCCAATGACGGCAGCCAGAAGCTGCCGCAACGCATCGTCGCCTCCGCCCTCGCCCGGCTGGAGGCCGGCTTGCTGCCGGAACATCTGTCGCTGGTTGTCGCCGCCTGGATCGCCGCCTGCGCCGCACGCGGCGGGACTTTGCCCGAGGGCCACTTCACCGATCCGCTCGATGCTGCCCTCGGCGAGCTGTTCGGCCGCAATCTGCCGACGGCGACAATGGCCGAGGCCGTGTTCGACCTCGCCGGCTTCGCCAAAGGCCACCCGGAACGGCGGAAATTAATCGAATTAGTCGCCACACGTCTCGTCCATTTCAAGCAGGGCGGTCCGCAGCTGGCTCTTGCCGCGCTCGGCATTAATGGCAAGAGCGGAAAGGCCGATTAGGTCTAGTGGCCCTGCACAGGGACTTTGACCGGTCGGCTCTGTTTGCGTTGGCAGGCGGCATGCCTTGGAGATTGGCCGAAACGCCCATCGCGATCGTCATTCCAGGGCGGAGCAGGAGCGAAGCTCCGTCGCGAAGACCCTGGAATCCATGCCGTTACCTTCGCCAAGGCGTGCAACGGAGCAGAATTCTGCACCGCTGCAACGCCTACAGGTAACGGAATGGATTCTATGGTCTGCGCGCGTCGCTTCGCTCCTTGCTCCGCCATAGAATGACGAGCTTGGGGCGGCTTCAACCAATCTCCGGCGTTTGCGCTTATTTCACGCAAATGAACGGAAATCTTGCACCAAGACAAACGCCAACCTTTCAAAATCCCTGTGTCGGGAAACTAGCGGCTCGACGGCGGCTTACCGGCCGACCCGTTCACGACCTGGCGCGAAGCATAATCGAGACCTCTCGAGTTCCAGAACAGCCGAGCGGCCCCCAATGGGCCATGCTTTGCTATTCAAACCAGCATTGTGGGAACGGCACCTCGATCAGTACATGAGTGACCTTGACGGCCCACGCAATCCTAGATCCGCTGCGTTGTAGGTCCGGCATTTTTCGCGGCAAGGAGACAATCTGTGGCGCATGAACTTTCACCAAGAAGATATCCTGAAATGAGCGGCAAGATTGCTCTTGTGACGGGCGGCAGCACAGGAATTGGTCTGGCGACAGCCCAAGCCTTTGCTCATGAGGGGGCGACCGTCATCATCGCTAGCCGCAATGAAAAGCGCGCGAAGCAGGCTCTAACAACGCTCTCGGACGATGGCCGTGGAAGATGGACGCAGTGCGATGTGACGGGCGGTCGCGATGTCGATAGGCTTATATCTTCAATACTGAAAGAGCACGGACAGATCGACTACGCCTTTAACAATGCTGGCAGCGGAGGAAAAATGTCTCCAATCGCGAGCATGAGCGAAGATGCATGGGGTAAGACGATCAACGGTTATCTTACGTCCGTTTTTCTCTGCATGCGCTATCAGTTGCCCGCCATGCTCAAAGCCGGGCGCGGTGTCATCGTCAATAATTCGTCGGTCGATGGACTGCGAGGTTATCCGCTTCCGGGAGGGGCGGCATATGCCGCTGCCAAGCACGGAGTGTTGGGCTTAACGCGAAGCGCGGCACTTGAACATGCCAAGGACGGCGTTCGTATTACAGCGATTTGCCCTGGCTGGATCGGCACACCGCCTGTCGAAAATTTCATAAAAAAGAACGGGGAAATTGGCGCTCAGATCACGGCGCAAGAGCCGATCGGTCGGCTTGGAACGCCTGCTGAAGTCGCAGGCGGCGTTCTCTGGCTTTGCTCGGATGCGGCATCCTTCATGCTCGGAAGTCCGCTAGTTCTCGATGGCGGTTATATGGCGTAGTATCGCAGAAGTCCTAACTTCCGCGACAAAAACGGGATTGCTGATTTTTCGGGGGAGTTCCGTCGCAAAAATCAGGTGCAAAAGCCAGATTTTCGCGACAGGAAGTATTCCACATTTAGGTTAGGGGCTGGGACAAGGCCCCGCTTTCAAAATTGTCGCCCGATGCGGATCGATCTGTCGTCTGAGACGGACTTCAGGCCGGCAGCAGCGCGCCTTCCAGCGTGGTGAGCTGGCTGAGGAACTGCTCAGCCTTGCTGCGGCTCTCGTCGTCCTTGGCGTCGGCCGCGTCTTCCTTGGCCTCCTGGATGCGGCGAGCCAGATCGGCGCGATCGATGTCGTTCACATGCGTCGCCGATTCGGCAAGAAGCGTGCAGCCGGAAGGCAGGATGTCGGCGAAACCGCCGAACACGACGAAGCGCTCTTCCTTGCCGCCCGCGGTCTTTATCGTGACGACGCCGGGCTTGATGGTCGTCATGACCGGCGCGTGCAGCGCCATCACCGTCATCTCGCCTTCGGCGCCCGGGATGACGACCGACTCGACCTGCTCGGAAACGAGCAGCTTTTCCGGCGAGACCAGTTCGAACTTGAAAGCTTCAGCCATGTTCAATTTAGCGGGTAGGGAATAGCGAGTAGCGAGTAGTGAAGAAACTCGCCAAACCCGTTGCTCCCTATTCGCTACTCCCTATTCGCTATTCGCTTTCTTATGCCGCTTCAGCCGCCAGGCGCTGCGCCTTCTCGACCGCTTCGTCGATGCCGCCGACCATGTAGAAGGCGGCTTCCGGCAGGTGGTCGTAGTCGCCGGCGCAAAGGCCCTTGAAGCCCTTGATGGTGTCGGCGAGGTCGACCAGCTTGCCCGGCGATCCGGTGAACACTTCGGCGACGAAGAACGGCTGCGACAGGAAGCGCTCGATCTTGCGGGCGCGGGCAACCGTCTGCTTGTCCTCTTCCGAAAGCTCGTCCATGCCAAGGATCGCGATGATGTCCTGCAGCGACTTGTAGCGCTGAAGGATCGACTGCACCTGGCGGGCGACCTGGTAGTGCTCCTCGCCGACGACCATTGGGTCGAGCATGCGCGAGGTGGAATCCAGCGGATCGACGGCCGGGTAGATGCCCTTTTCCGAGATCGCGCGGTTCAGCACGGTCGTGGCGTCGAGGTGGGCGAAGGAGGTCGCCGGCGCCGGGTCGGTCAAGTCGTCGGCCGGCACGTAAATGGCCTGCACCGAGGTGATCGAGCCCTTGGTCGTGGTCGTGATGCGTTCCTGCAGCGCGCCCATGTCGGTGGCCAGCGTCGGCTGGTAGCCCACGGCGGAAGGAATGCGGCCGAGCAGCGCCGACACTTCCGAGCCCGCCTGCGTGAAGCGGAAGATGTTGTCGACGAAGAACAGCACGTCCTGGCCCTGGTCGCGGAAATATTCGGCGACCGTCAGGCCGGTCAGGCCGACGCGGGCGCGCGCGCCCGGCGGCTCGTTCATCTGGCCGTAGACGAGCGCGGCCTTGGAGCCGGCACCGCCGCCCTTCTTGTTGACGCCCGATTCGATGAACTCGTGATAGAGGTCGTTACCTTCGCGGGTACGCTCGCCGACGCCGGCGAACACCGAGAAGCCGCCATGGGCCTTGGCGACGTTGTTGATCAGCTCCTGGATCAGCACGGTTTTGCCGACGCCGGCGCCGCCGAACAGGCCGATCTTGCCGCCGCGGGCATAAGGCGCGAGCAGGTCGAGGACCTTGATGCCGGTGACCAAGATCTGCGCTTCCGTCGACTGGTCGACATAGGCCGGAGCGGGCTGGTGGATGGCGCGCATCTCGACGCCGTCGACCGGGCCTTCCTCGTCGACCGGCTCGCCGATGACGTTGATGATGCGGCCGAGCATGCCAGGGCCGACCGGGACCGAGATCGGCGCGCCGGTGTCATAGACGTTCTGGCCGCGGACCAGGCCTTCGGTGGAGTCCATGGCGATGCAGCGCACGGTGTTCTCGCCGAGATGCTGGGCCACCTCGAGCACGAGGCGGTTGCCGACATTGTCGGTTTCCAGCGCGTTCAGAATGGCCGGCAGGTGATCCTCGAACTGCACGTCGACGACAGCGCCGATGACTTGGCGGACCTTGCCGGCGGCGCCGACCCGCTTCGTCGATACGCTCGCCGCCTTGGCCGGAGCCGCAGCCTTGGCCGGAGCGGCCGTCTTCTTCGCCGGAGCGGCGTCCTTCGCGGCTGCTGCCGGGGCCTTCGCCGCCTTGGGGGCCGGTGCCGCCTTGGCGGCGGTCTTCGGGGTAGCTGCTTTCGCCATCGTCTTTGCCCTTTTCGTCTATCCGTTGTTCACGCCGCTCGCCGGTATCCCGCGCGGCGCGTGATTAGAGCGCCTCGGCGCCCGAAATGATCTCGATCAGTTCCTTGGTGATCTGCGCCTGCCGCTGGCGGTTGTAGGTGATCGACAGCTTGTTGATCATGTCGCCGGCGTTGCGCGTCGCATTGTCCATCGCGCTCATCTTGGCGCCCATCTCGCCGGCCGCGTTCTCCAGCAGCGCGCGGAATATCTGCACGGCGATGTTGCGCGGGATGAGGTCGGAAAGGATCTCGCCCGGCTCCGGCTCGTATTCGTAGACGGCATTGCCGCCATTGGTCGCCTCGGGAGCGGTGGATCCGGCGCCCGCCGGAATGATCTGCTGCGCCGTCGGGATCTGGCTGATCACCGACTTGAACTGCGAATAGAACAGCGTGCAGATGTCGAAGCCGCCATCGTTGAAGAGATGGATGACCTTGCGCGCGATCGCATCGCCATTGGCGAAGCCGAGAGTCTTCACCTCGCGCAGGTCGACACGCTCCAGGATCATCGAAGCGTAGTCGCGGCGCAGAATGTCATAGCCCTTCTTGCCGACGCAGATGATCTTCACCTGCTTGCCGTCGGCCAGCAGCCTGCGGATGTGATCGCGGGCGAGGCGCGCGATCTGCGAGTTGAAGCCGCCGCACAGGCCGCGCTCCGCCGTGCAGACGATGAGCAGATGCACGTCGTCCCTGCCGGTGCCCGTCATCAGCGCCGGGGCATCGCCGCCGCCGCCGATCGCCTGGGTGATGTTGGCCAGGACCGCGCCCATGCGCTCGGAATAGGGTCTAGCTGCTTCCGCCGCTTCCTGCGCGCGACGCAGCTTCGCCGCGGCGACCATCTGCATCGCCTTGGTGATCTTCTGCGTCGCCTTGACCGAGGCGATACGGTTACGAAGGTCTTTTAACGAAGCCATGCTTCAAACCTGATCCCGTCCAGCTTCGTTCAAGCGAAGGTCTTGGCGAAGGCGTCGATCTCGGCCTTGAGCTTGGCGCGCAAATCGTCCGACAGCGCCTTCTCCTTGCGGATGCCGTCGAGCACGTCCTTGCCGGCCGAGCGCATGTGGCTGAGCAGCCCATGCTCGAACTTGCCGACCTGGTTCAGCGGCAGCTTGTCGAGATAGCCGTTGACGCCGGCGAAGATCACCGCGACCTGTTCCTCGACCTTGAGCGGCGAGAATTGCGGCTGCTTGAGCAGCTCGGTCAGGCGCGAACCGCGGTTGAGCAGACGCTGCGTTGCCGCGTCGAGATCGGAGCCGAACTGCGCGAAGGCAGCCATTTCGCGATACTGCGCGAGCTCGCCCTTGATGGAGCCGGCGACCTGCTTCATCGCCTTGATCTGCGCCGAGGAGCCGACGCGCGACACCGACAGGCCGACGTTCACCGCCGGACGGATGCCCTGGAAGAACAGGTTGGTTTCGAGGAAGATCTGGCCGTCGGTGATGGAGATCACATTAGTCGGGATGTAGGCCGACACATCATTGGCCTGCGTCTCGATGATCGGCAGCGCGGTCAGCGACCCGTTGCCATTGTCGTCATTGAGCTTGGCGGCGCGCTCGAGCAAGCGCGAGTGCAGGTAGAAGACGTCGCCCGGATAGGCTTCGCGGCCCGGCGGGCGACGCAGCAGGAGCGACATCTGGCGGTAGGCGACCGCCTGCTTCGACAGGTCGTCATAGCTGATCAGCGCATGCATGCCGTTGTCGCGGAAATATTCGCCCATGGTGCAGGCGGTGAACGGCGCCAGGAACTGCATCGGCGCCGGATCGGACGCGGTGGCGGCGACGATGATCGAATATTCGAGCGCGCCGCGCTCCTCCAGCACCTTGACGAACTGCGCGACGGTCGAGCGCTTCTGGCCGACGGCGACGTAGACGCAGTAGAGCTTTTCCTTCTCGGGGCCGTTGTCGTGCACCGACTTCTGGTTCAGCATCGTGTCGAGGATGATGGCGGTCTTGCCGGTCTGGCGGTCGCCGATGACCAGCTCGCGCTGGCCGCGGCCGACCGGGATCAGCGCATCGATGGCCTTGAGGCCGGTCGACATCGGCTCATGCACCGACTTGCGCGGGATGATGCCGGGTGCCTTGACGTCGACACGCTTGCGTTCGGTCGCCTTGATCGGGCCCTTGCCGTCGATCGGATTGCCCAGCGCGTCGACGACGCGGCCGAGCAGGCCCATGCCGACAGGCGCGTCGACGATGGCGCCGGTGCGCTTGACGGTGTCGCCTTCCTTGATGTCGCGGTCGGCACCGAAGATGACGACGCCGACATTGTCGGCTTCGAGGTTCAGCGCCATGCCGCGGATGCCGCCCGGGAATTCGACCATCTCGCCAGCCTGGACGTTATCGAGGCCGTAGACGCGGGCGATGCCGTCACCGACGGACAGAACCTGGCCGACTTCGGAGACCTCGGCCTCCCTGCCGAAATTCTTGATCTGGTCTTTCAGAATTGCGGAAATTTCCGCGGCGCGGATGTCCATCAGCCGACCTCTTTCAGTGCAAGCTTGAGCGAATTGAGTTTGGTTTTGAGCGACGTATCGATCTGGCGCGAGCCCATCTTGACGATCAGCCCGCCGAGCAGCGACGGATCGACGGTCATGGCAATGGCCACATCCTTGCCGGCGATGCTCTTCAGCGTCGCCTTGAGTTCATCTTGCTGCGCGGCCGTCAGCGCATGCGCCGAGGTGACCTCGGCTGACGCCTCGCCGCGATGGTCGGCGGCGATCTGGCGGAACGCCTTGATCATGCCGGGCACCGCGAACAGGCGGCGGTTCTTGGCGACCACGCGCAGGAAATTGCCGACCAGGCCGGTGATCTGGGCCTTATCGGCGATGGCGGCGATGGCCCTTGCCTGGTCCTCGCCGGAAAACACCGGGCTGTTGATCAGCCGCGCGAGATCGTCGCTGCCGTTGAGCATTGCCTCGAAGCTGGCGAGGTCGGCCTCGACCTTGGCGACTGAATTGTCCTGCAGCGCAAGCTCGAACAGCGAGCCTGCATAGCGTTCGGCGACAGCTGAGATTGGCGATGACGATTGGGCCACGGACCGTCTTTTCTCTTGTCTGACAGGCCGCAGATTGTTGGCGCGAGCGAAAACTCTGGCTAAATCTTTGACCTTACTGCATTTTTCCAAGCACGGAGGCGCGGCTTCCGCTATCCCCGGTCGAAAGTCGATTGCCGTCTAGCACAGGCTTTTTAAGACCGCAATGCATCGTCCGGCATGGTTTTCAGGCACTTTTGTCGCATCAGGCGGCTGGGGTGAACCCCAAGCGCCGGATTCACGGTACAAAGCCGAAGGCAAAGGCCAGCGGCAGCGCCGCCAGCGCCAATTCAACCACGATCGAAACCCAGTTGAAAGGGGTGTTGGCGCCGTCCGACATCATCGACAAGAGCCGGCCGAAGGCGGTGAACAGCCAGGAGAAGCCCAGCGCCATGTAAAGCAGCGGCTGCGCCAGAAGAATGCAGCACAGGCTGACGCCGAGATAGAAGCCCGACATGCGGCCGCGTCCCTCGGCGATCGCCGCCGCTTTCTCGGGCCTTGGCTGCAGGCGCAGCGCGCGAAACGCAAGCCCCGGCGCCAGGAACAGGAACAGGCCGAGCGCCAAGGTCACGACGGCGCTCGACCAGGCCAGCCACTCACCCTGGCTCGCCGGCCACGGAAACGCGAAGTCCATAAAATCCCCCTCCTATTTCTTGTTCTGAAACAGCGGCATTCTAGCCAGGGAATGAAGGCGCGCCAGAGGACGGCGGGCACATTAGGTACAGCGCATCAGGCGAGCGCGAAATCGATCGCGGCCGCGGCATGGATGCGCGTCGTGTCGAAGACTGGAACGTCGAAATCGCCCTGGCCGATCAGCATGGTGATCTCGGTGCAGCCCATGATGATGCCGTCCACCCGGTCGGTGCGCCGCATCCGGCCGACCTCGTCGAGATAGGCGGATTTCGATTCGGGCCTGATGATGCCCTGGCAAAGCTCGTCATAAATCACCCGGTGCACCATGTCACGGCCGGCCTGGTCCGGCACGATCGGCTGCAGGCCGTATTTGTCCGCGAGCCGTCCCTTGTAGAAATCCTGCTCCATGGTGAAGCGCGTTGCCAGCAGCGCCGGCCGCTTCACGCCGGCATCGAGGACGGCATGCGCGGTGGCGTCGGCGATATGGATGAGCGGGATCGATATGGCCGCATGCACCGCGTCGGCCAGCCTGTGCATGGTGTTGGTGCAGATCACCAGGCCCTCGGCGCCGCCCGCCTCCAGCTTGCGCGCGGCTTCCACCAGAAGGACGCCCGCGCCTTCCCAATCGCCGGCATGCTGGCGTTCGGCGATCTCGGCGAAATCGAACGACCACAACAATAGCTTGGCCGAATGCAGCCTGCCCAGCCGCTCGCGCACGATCTCGTTGAGCAGGCGGTAATAGATCGCCGTCGATTCCCAGCTCATGCCGCCGATCAGGCCGAGGGTTTTCATAGGCGGGCACTCCGTTGGGACTGTCTCTCAGCTTATAGGAAGCTCTGCGGGTCGATGTCGACCTGCACCCTGACCGAGCCGCGCAGCTTCGGTCCATTCGCCAGCATCGCCCGAATAAAGCCTTGCATGTCCGCGCGCCGTTCGCCTTGCACCAACAGCCGGAAGCGGTGACGGCCGCCGATCAGCGACAAGGGCGCCTCGGCCGGGCCGAGCACGAAGAGGTCGGCAGCCTGCGGCGCCGCGCGCCTTAAACCCCGCGCATGGCTTTCCGCCTCGCCGCGTGTCGCGGCGCTGACGATGATGCCGGCGAGCCGGCCGAAGGGCGGCAGCGCCGCCCGTTCGCGCTCGGCGATCTCGCGCTCGTAAAACGCTTCCGAATCGCCCGAGACGATCGCCCGCATCACCGGATGATCCGGCTGGTAGGTCTGTAAAAGGCCGAGGCTCTTCTTGCCGGTGCGGCCGGCGCGCCCCGTCACCTGGCTGAGCAGCTGGAAGGTGCGCTCGGCGGCGCGCGGATCGCCATTGGCCAATCCCAGATCCGCATCGACCACGCCGACCAGCGTCATGCCGGGGAAATTGTGACCCTTGGCGACGAGCTGAGTGCCGATGACGATATCGGCCTCGCCATTGGCGACGGCCTCGAGCTCGAGCCTGAGCCGGCGTACGCCGCCGAGAAGGTCGGACGACAGCACGATGGTGCGGGCATCGGGGAAATGCCCCACCACCTCCTCGGCGATGCGCTCGACGCCTGGGCCGCATGCCACCAGATGGTCGAGCGTGCCGCATTCCGGGCAGGCCTCCGGCCGCCGCTCGTTGTGGCCGCAATGATGGCAGACGAGCTGGCCGCGAAACCGATGCTCGACCAGCCAGGCCGAGCAGACCGGGCAGCCGAAGCGATGGCCGCAAACGCGGCAAAGCGTCAGCGGCGCATAGCCGCGCCTGTTGAGGAAGAGCAGCGACTGCTCCTTCCTCTCCAGCGTGCGCTGCATCTGCTCCAGAAGGAGAGGCGACAGGAAGCCGCCTCGCGCCGGCGGCGAGCGCCGCATGTCGATCGACTTCAGGTCGGGAAGCGCTGCCTCGGCGAAACGCGACGACAGCACGGCCCGGTCGTAGCGGCCCTGGCCGGCATTGACCCGGCTTTCCACCGAGGGCGTCGCCGAAGCGAGCACGACCGGGAAGCCACCGATATGGCCGCGCACCACCGCCATGTCGCGCGCATTGTAGAAGACGCGGTCTTCCTGCTTGTAGGCGGGATCGTGCTCCTCGTCGACGACGATCAGGCCGAGTTCCTTGAACGGCAGGAATAGCGCCGAACGCGCGCCGGCGACGACGCGCACGCCGCCCTCCGCGATCTGGCGCCAGACGCGTTCGCGCATCCGGGGCGGCAGGTCGGAGTGCCACTCCGCCGGCTTGGCGCCGAACCGGTCCTGGAAACGTTCGAGGAAGGCATGGGTGAGCGCAATTTCCGGCAGAAGGATCAGCACCTGCCTGCCCTTCTCGAGCGCCGCCGCTATCGCCTCGAAATAGACTTCCGTTTTGCCCGATCCGGTGACGCCGTCGAGAAGGGTGACATTGAAAGCATCGGCCGCGACAGCGGCGCGCAGTTTCTCCGCCGCCGCTTTCTGGTCAGGCATCAATTCAGGCATGGCATGGCCGGGATCGGGCGCCGCCACCACCGGACGCGGCGGGATCATCACCGTCTCGAACACGCCCTGTGCCCGCAACCCGTCGATGACGGTCGAGGAGACGCCCGCGGCATGCGCCAGCCCCGAGCGCGTCCAGGCAAGCCCGCCTTCGGCCGTCTCCAGCACGCGCCGCCGCGCGTCGGTCATCCGGCCCGGCCCGGCCAGCGTGCGCTGCAGCCCTTCGATCCACGGCTCCGGATCGAACGCCTCGGGCGCGCGCAGCAGCATACGGGCCACCATGCCAGGGGCCGACAGCGTGTATTGCGCGATCCAGTCGACGAAGCGGCGCATCGCCCTGTCGATCGGCGGGCAGTCGAACACCTCCTCGATCGGCCGCAGTTTCTTCGCATCGACGGTTTCGACGGCGCCGTCCCAGACGATTCCCGCGACCTGGCGCGGCCCGAGCGGCACGCGCACGATCGAGCCCGGCACCACGCGCAT
>NZ_VFWS01000105.1:0-18056 GCF_006443065.1 Mesorhizobium sp. B1-1-5
TTCTTGTGATTGGGCGCCGCTTCGCCTGCCGCCGTACACAATTGTCGGTGGTGGCGCAGCCCCCCACTCCGTCTCGGCTTCGCCGATCCACCTCTCCCCCGCTCCGCGCGAGGGAGAGGAAAGGGCGCGGCGCTATTACCTCTCCCCTACCTCTTGGTGGAGGAGAGGTGGCTCGGGCGAAGCCCGAGACGGAGTGGGGGAGCGCCGGCCACGATTATTCGCGCGGCCGGTGACAAAATCTGGAGCAGCACGCCGCCTCCAATCCGCACAGGCCGCACATGAATAAGCCCCCTGGCGCAATCGTCTCCGCCGCCTGGCCTTGATCCAGATCAAGCTGGCCCCTGTGGTGGGCCTGATAGGCTGACTATATCGAGATCAGGCCTGACCGTTCAGGCTCCCGCCACCTGGGCCGCGCGCAGCGCCCCGCAAATGAGGGACCGCCACCCATGTACAAGAAAATCCTGATCGCCACCGACGGCTCGGAGCTCGCCCAGAAGGGCGTCGTCCACGGGCTTGAGCTGGCCAAGGGGCTCGGCGCCACCGTCATCTTCGTCACCGTCTCCGAGCCGTTCCCGACGCTGGCCTGGGGCGGCGCCATGGCGGGCTATGTCGCCGCCGACGAGCTCACCAATTACGAGGAAAGCGCGCGCAAATATGCAAGCGAGGTGCTCGACAAATGCAAGGCCGAAGCCGATGCGAAGGGCGTCGCCTCCAAGGGCATCCACGTCGAGAACAAGGCGCCGGCCGAGGCGATCCTCGAGGTTGCGGGCGCCGAGGGCAGCGACCTCATCGTCATGACCTCGCACGGCCGCCGCGGCCTCGGCCGCCTGGTGCTCGGCAGCCAGACGGCGGAGGTGGTGTCGCTGACGCAGATCCCGGTGCTGGTGGTTAGATAAACGGTTGGTGGGGCGACGCCTGCCAATGAGGTCGTCATTCCAGGGTCTGCGCGCGTCGCTTCGCTCCTTGCTCCGCCCTAGAATGATGAGCCGACACGGGCGCCGCTCTACTGCGCCGGCAGCAGCAGCGGCGAAGTGGGCGACGCCAAATCCGGCGACGGCAGATCGGACGCCGGCTGGCCAGCCTGCATCGACGCAGGGGTCGCGGAGCCCGGTGCCAGCAGCCCTGGCAAAGCCGAGTCCGGCGGCGCCATGCCGGGCAACGGCGAGCTCGGCTGCTGCCCGGAATACATCAGCCTGGGCTGGCCGGCATCGGCGATCGCCGGCCCCATGCTGCGCTGGATCAGCGCCTCGACATGGTCGTTGCGCTGGCGTGCGCTGTCGGCGCCCATCACCACCACGATCAGGTGCCGCCCATCGGCATTGTAGGAGGTGACGATGTTGTAGCCGGAGGCACGAATGTATCCGGTCTTGATGCCGTCGACGCCACGCACGCGGCCCAGCATGTCGTTGTGGCCGCGCACCAGCCGGCCGCGGAACATGAAGTCGCTTTCCGAAAAATAGTGGAAGTGCTGCGGGAAACGGTGCTCCAGCGCCATGCCCAGCACCGCCATGTCGCGCGCCGTGGTCACCTGGCCATCGTCGGGCAGGCCGCAGGCATTGCGGAAATTGGTGGCGGTCATGCCGAGCTGGCGCGCCTTCGCGGTCATCATGGCGGCGAACTGGTCCTCTGAGCCGCCGCCCAGATACTCGCCCACCGCCACCGCCACATCGTTCGCCGACTTCACCACCATGGCGCGGATGGCGGAATCGACGTCGATCGTCTCGCCGCGCCGGAAGCGCAGCTTCGTCGGCGGTTGCGAGGCGGCGTGGTCGGAAACCGGAATCTGCGTCTGCTTGGTGACGCGGCCGGACTCCAGCGCCTCGAACAGCATGTAGAGCGTCATCATCTTGGTCAGCGACGCGGGATAGCGCTGCGACCTCGAATTGACCTCGAACAAGGTCTTGCCGGTCGAGGCATCGACCACGATCGCCGCATATTTCTGCGGCTGCGCCGGGACAGCGAGCACGCTTTCCGGCGGCGCGGCCGTGGTGCAGCCGGCGACGAGCAGGAGCAGGGTCATCGCGGCGATGAGTTTCTGAAGGAAAGGGAAGGGACGGGGCAAGACGGTTCTAAAGCTGTTGCTGAGATGCGGCGAAGCTAACGTACCGCATATGCCGCGTCCAATGGGTTAACGGCGGCAATAAGGCATTTGCCCAGGTTTTGGAGGTTCGAGCTGTCGCCGAAGCTGCCAGTTTCCCCCTTGCGGGACCCCTTGTGGGGAGGATCGATCCGCGTAGCGGATCGGGCTGGGGGTCGAAAGAATTCTTTCTTTGAGCCCCACCCCGTCGACCGGTCTCCGCTTTGCTCCGACCGCTCGCCGACCCTCGCCACAACGGGGAGGGTGAGGAACTGATGCAAATTGCCAATCGCCCCGCTTGCGCATCCGCCATCGCGCAGGCTTTTCTTGCGCCCGAAAGATTCGGGGAGAGGTATTCATGGACACGCTCACCATCGGCGCAAAGGGCATCTCGGTTTCGCTCGATCTCGCAGTCGGTCACATTAGTGCCATGGAGGTCGAGGCCGAAGGCCGCCTCCTGAAGCCCCTGCACCGCGCGCCTTGGGTCGGCTCGCCGCGCGAGACATTGCCCGCGAACCTCCCCGAAGGCACGGTGCGGCTCTCAGGCGACTTTCTCTGCGCACCTTTCTCCACCAGCGACGTCGAGACCGCGCCCCTGCATGGCTGGCCGGCCAACAGCGAGTGGGACGTCGTCGACAACGGCGCGGTTCCCGGAGGCTGGCGCGCCGTCTTCCGGCTGCGCCGCAAGGTCATGGGTGCCACTGTCGACAAGGTCTTCACGCTGCGCGACAGCCATCCTTTCCTCTACCAGGAGCACATCTTTTCCGGCGGCGCCGGCGCGATTTCCGTCGCCCATCATCCGATGACTGCGATGGCGGGCGGCGGCCGGCTCGCCTTCTCGCCGAAGCGCATGGCCGTCACGCCGCCGATGCCGCCGGAGCCCGATCCGGCGCGCGGCCGCTTCATGCTGGCCTATCCGGCTCGCGCCACCGACCTCACAAAGGTCCCGCTCGCCGCCGGCGGCACAACCGACCTCACCGACTACCGCATGGAGGACAGGCGCGAGGATTTCATCACCCTGGTCGAGGCGGATCACAGCGGCCCGGGCTGGACGGCGATTGCCCGCCGCGCCGAGCAGGATCTGGTTCTGGTGCTGAAGAACCCGGCCGAGCTGCCGGTCACCATGTTGTGGTTCTCGAATGGCGGCCGCGACTACGCGCCCTGGAGCGGCCGTCACGTCGGCGTGCTCGGCGTCGAGGATGGCCGCGCGGCCGTCGGCCACGCCGCTTCGCTCGGCGACAACTGGTTGAAGCATGAAGGCGTGGCCACAGCCTTTGCGCTCGCCGGAGGACGGTCGGTGTCGTTCCGCCATATCATCGGCGCGGTTCCGTTCGCGGACGTGGAGCCGCCGAGCGGCTTGGAATCGGCGCCCGACCGCCTGCGTGTCCTCGCTGCCGGCGGGGCAGCGCGGGAGGTGCCGTTCGACGGCGGGTTCCTGCGCATCGGCCGCTCGGTTCCTGATTGAGACCTCGGCCAGCGGCCTGAGAGTTCGTCATTCCAGGGCGACGAGGATGGACACCTCGCCTAACCTCGAAGGTGCGCAGGCCGCCTAAACTTCGGAACGAGGTTTGAATTTTCCGCCGACACCCGCCAAGATGTCGGCTGAACCGCAGCCGGAAAGCCGCCGATGTCCGAGATCGCCCATATCACAGCCGCCATCTTCAAGCGCGCCGGCGGAGCCAGGCGCTTCGTCGTCGCCATTGCCGGTCCGCCCGGCTCCGGCAAGTCGACACTGTCCGCTGCATTGCATGAGCTGCTGCCGGAAGGCACATCCGAGGTCGTACCGATGGACGGCTTTCATTATGACAATATCATTCTCAACCGCCGCGGCCTGCGACCCCGCAAGGGCGCGCCGGAAACGTTCGATTTCGCCGGTTTCGAGACGCTCTTGAAGCGCATCCGCTCGGGCGAGCCCGATATCGCGATTCCCGTGTTCGACCGCAGCATGGAACTGTCGCGCGCGGCGGCCGAAATCGTCGGCACCGACACCAAGTTTATCCTGGTCGAGGGCAACTATCTGCTGCTCGACGAGGAGCCGTGGTCGCGGCTGGCGCCTTTGTTCGATTTCACCATCTTCGTCGACGTGCCGAGGGCTGAGCTCGAAAGCCGCCTGATGGAGCGCTGGCGCGAGCACGGCAAGTCCGACGAGGACGCCCGCGCCTGGATTGCCTCCAACGACATGCCCAACATCGAGCGGGTGCTGGCGCGGCGCCGGCCGGCCGATATGGTCGTTGGTTCCTTGGTTATTGGTTAACCTGCTCAATTTTCAATATTTTCCGGCGGGAACTTTAAGGTTTTCAGGCCGTTATGACGCTATCCCGAATTGTCCGGCGCCGGAGCAATTCCAGGAAGGCGGGCGAACGCTTTCCCTCCGAAACTGCGAACCGAGAATGCAGGAGCCGTCAGATGGCAACGAACAGCAGAAAACCCGTGGCCAAGAAAAGCAGGGCCAACCAATCCAGGGCAACGCAGGCCAAGGCCGGCGCCGGCCCCGCGATCGCGGAGCGGTCGAACGATGCCAAGCCGGCTTTCGGTAAGGCGGCGCCGAAGAAAGTGACGCCCGGCGCGGCTCACAAGGTCGCAGCCAAGAGCGCGAAACACGCCAAGTCCCCGGCAAGCAAATCGGGACCGATCCGCACCGTGGCCAGCGTCGCCACAGGAGCGGTCGTCGCCACCGCGCGGCTAGCGGCCTCCGTGTTCGGCCGCGGCGGCGCCAAGGCCAAGGCGAAGTAGGCCCTTTACGCGATTCCGGACGGCGAAGTCGCCGAGCCGAACCTTCGCGATTGGCCACACGACAACTCGGTCGTCATTCTAGGGCGGAGCAAGGAGCGAAGCGACGCGCGCAGACCCTAGAATCCATGCCGCGACGCTAGAGCGTTGCTGCGGTTACAGAATTCTGGACCGTTGCACTCTACGGCAAGGGCCACGGCATGGATACTCGGGTCAAGCCCGAGTATGACGACGACACGGGGGGTTCGGCTAATCTCCAACGTGGGCGCTAGCCGCCCGCTTAGCCCGCCGCCACCTTCAGCCAAAGCGCCTTTTCGCCGAGCGTCGAAACCAGCCCGGCATGGGCCGCGATCGACCTCAGTTAAGCGCCCGCAGGGCTTTTTTGTTGCGCCCACCACTGCACGTTTCCCGAAGCTGCCTCAGCCCTTCGTCGGGATGGTGAGCCCCCTCTTCACCGCCGGCCGTGCCAGGCCGCGCTCCAGCCACTCGGCAACGGTCGGGAAATCGTCGAAACCGACCAGCTCGCGCGCCTCGTAGAAGCCGATCAGGTTGCGCACCCAGCCCAGCATTGACACATCGGCGATGGTATAGTCGTCGTCCATGATCCACTTGCGGCCCTTCAGGCGCGTTTCCATGACGCCGATCAGCCGCCGCGACTCGTCGCGGTAACGCTCCAGCGGCCGCTTGTCGGCGATCTCGCGGCCGGCGAATTTGTGGAAGAAGCCGACCTGCCCGAAGATCGGGCCGATCGCCGCCATCTGGAAGAACACCCATTGGATCGTCTCGTAGTGCCGCGCCGGATCGGCGGGAATGAGCTTGCCGGTCTTGTCGGCCAGGTAGAGCAGGATGGCGCCGGATTCGAACAAGCCGATCGGCTTGCCGCCCGGACCGTCCGGATCGATGATCGCCGGTATCTTGCCGTTCGGATTGAGCGACAGGAATTCCGGCGTCCAGCTCTCATTCTTGCCGATGTCGATATAATGCGGCTCATAGGGCAGGCCGATCTCCTCCAGCGCGATCGACGCCTTCACGCCATTGGGCGTCGTGGCGGAATAAAGCTGCAGGCGCTCGGGGTGCTTGGCCGGCCAGCGCTTGGCGATCGGAAAGGCGGACAGGTCGGTCATCGGAAACTCCGGATGCGGATCGGCGGCGGGCGGCGCTCATGGCGGGTCAGGAAGAACTAGGACCCCGGCCGGCCGGGATCAATACACCGGCAAGCGGCTTGGCATGGACACACAGTCAACCGGTCGGCCGCGGTCAGACCGCCTTGAAGGCCAGCACTGCATTGGTTCCGCCGAAGGCGAAACTGTTGCTGAGCGCCGCGCGCACCTTGCGCTCGCGCGCCGTGTTCGGCGTCACGTCGAGATCGCAATCCGGGTCCGGCTCGCGGTAATTGGCGGTCGGCGGCACGATGCCGTCGCGGATCGCCATCACGCAGGCGATCATCTCCAGCCCGCCGGAAGCGCCGAGGCAATGCGCATGCATCGACTTGGTCGAGGACACCGAAAGCGAACGGGCATGCTCGCCGAAGACGCGCTTGATCGCCGCGGTCTCGATCTGGTCGTTGGCCTTGGTGCCGGTGCCGTGCGCGTTGAGGTAGTCGACATCTTCCGGACCAAGTCCGGCATCCGCCAGGCAAAAACGCATTGCCGCTTCCGGTCCCTCGATTGTCGGCGCGACGATGTCGGAGGCATCGGCCGAAAGTCCGACGCCGGCGATCTCGGCCAAGATGGTGGCGCCGCGCGCCATCGCGTGATCGTAGCTTTCGAGCACCGCCATGCCGGCGCCTTCGCCGAGCACCAGGCCGGCGCGATCGGCCGAGAAAGGCCGGCAAGTGTCGGGCGAAAGCACCCTGAGCGCCTCCCAGCCCTTCAGCACGCCCCACACCAGCGGCGCTTCGGTGCCGCCGGCGACCATCACGTCGGCGCGGCCGAGCCTGATCTGGTCGACCGCCGAGGAGATCGCATGGTTGGCCGACGAGCAGGCCGAGGTGGCGCCGAAAACAGGGCCGCGCAACCCGAGATTCATACTGACCTGGCCGGCGGCCGCGCCCGGCATCACTTTCGGCACGGTGAAGATGGCGGCGCGGTTGCGCCCTTCGAGCAGGATGGCGCGGTAATTCTCCTCGATCGTCTCGAAGCCCGCGACGCCGATGCCGACGATTGCGCCCATCCGGTAGGTATTGTCGGCATGCGCGGTCAAGCCAGATTGTCGCATGGCCTCCCGCGCCGCGATCACCGCCAGCAGGCTGAAGCGGTCCATCGACACGACCTGCTTGCGGTCGATGCCGTGGTCCGGCAATTGCTTGATTTCGCAGCCGGTCTTGACCTTGAGGTCATGCAGCGACGGATTGTCGATAGAGCCGATGGCCGAGCGGCCGGCGCGCATGGCGTCCCATATCGCTGCCGCATTGTTGCCGAGCCCGCAAATCCCGCCAATACCGGTGATGACGACGCGTTTTTGCATGCAGTCAGGCTTTTTTCGCGATCAGTTCGCGAACCGCCTCGACCATGTCGCCGACGTTCTTGAGATTGCTCCAGGCATCGACCGTGTTCATCTCGATCTCGATGCCGTACTTTTCCTCGAGATCGAAGATGATCTCGGTCAGCTCCAGCGAATGGATGCCGAGCGTGCCGAGATCGGTGCTGGCGGTGATTTCCTCGCCGCCGGTATCGGCATGCGCCTTGATCTTTTCGATGATCTCGGTCGTCAGCTGGTCAGCCATTCGGTTCCTTCCCTGTCGTTGCCCGACGCCAACTGATCAGCGCCTCTTTTTTTGATCCCCGGACCCAACAAACGCCGTTGCCCTTGCCTCGCCAGGCACCGCGCGACCGCTCCAAGGTGGCTTCCCTCTATAGAAACCGAAACGATGTCAAGCAACAAGCGATATCGACAAAGCCGCCGGAGTGCTTAACCTGGGATCGTGGACATGATCGGCAACACTTTGACATCCCAGCCTGCCTCGCCTTTGGCCGCCCCTTCCTTGCCTGCCGCGCAACGTGTTGCCGGCCTGGGCAGGCTTTTCTGCGGCAAGAGCGGCGGCCGGACGCGCCTGCGGCGGCTCTACCAGGACGGATCGGCCAAGATCCGCCTGCCTGCGGTGCAAGGCGATCCGCTCGAGGCGGTGCTGATCAACACCGCCGGCGGGCTGACCGGCGGCGATCGCCTCGGCTGGACGGTCGAGGTCGGCGCAGACGCCTCCGCCGCCATCACCACCCAGGCCTGCGAGAAGATCTATCGCGCCGCCGCCGACAGGGCCGAGACAAGCGTCAGCCTGCGGGTCGGTCCGGGCGGACGCGTCGCCTGGCTGCCGCAGGAAACCATCGTTTTCGACCGCGCCGCCTTCGCCCGCACGCTGGATGTCGAGCTTGGCGACGATGCCGAGGCATTGGTGCTGGAAGCCACGCTGTTCGGCCGGCTGGCGATGGGTGAGCGGACGACCAATGGCAGTTTCCATGACCGCTGGCGGGTCCGCCAGGGCGGCGCGCTGATCCATGCGGAGGATTTCCGCGTCGGGCCGGATATCGCCGCAACGCTCCAGCGGCCGGCGGCGACCGGCGGCGCGCTTGCCGTCGCCGCATTGCTGCTGGTGTCGCCGCAGGCGGAAAGTCTGCTGGAGCCGGCCCGCGCCATCATCGGCGACCCCGCCATCGGTGGTTGGGGCGGCGCCAGTTTCTGGCGCGTCGGCCGATCTGGCAAGCTTCTTGCGAGGCTTTGTGCCGGCGACGGCTACCAGCTCCGCAAGCGGCTGGTTCCGCTCGTCGAACTGCTCAATGGGCGGGCGGGCCTGCCTAAATTGTGGTCACTCTGATTTCGATTGCCGGGACGTTGCATGAACCTGACGCCGCGTGAAAAAGATAAGCTGCTGATCGCCATGGCAGCGATGGTGGCGCGCAAGCGGCTGGAGCGCGGCGTCAAGCTCAACCATCCCGAAGCCATCGCCCTGATCACCGACTTCGTCGTCGAAGGCGCGCGCGACGGCCGCCCGGTCGCGGAACTGATGGAGGCGGGTGCGCATGTCGTCACCCGCGCCCAGGTCATGGACGGCATCGCCGAGATGATTCACGACGTTCAGGTCGAGGCGACATTTCCCGACGGCACCAAGCTGGTGACCGTGCATGAACCGATCCGGTGAGGAGGAATACAGATGCTGGAGCTCAGGCCGAATTGCGAATGCTGCGACAAGGATCTGCCGCCGGAAGCGACCGATGCGCTGATCTGCACCTTCGAGTGCACCTTCTGCGCCGACTGCGTGGACAGTGTGCTGGGTGGCGTCTGCCCCAATTGCGGCGGCAATTTCGCGTCGCGGCCGATCCGGCCGGCGGCCAAGCTGACGAAATATCCGCCGTCGACCAGGCGCGTGCTCAAGGCCGAAGGCTGCGGCCCGCGCAAGGCCGCTTAACAGGTCAATTGGAAAGGGCAGAAAGATGATCTCCGCTTCGACGAAACGCAGCGCGCTCGCCGTCATCCTGTTGCTGGCAGTCGCCATGCCGGCCTACGCCCATGTCGGCGAAGGCACGACCTCGTCCTTCGCCGCCGGCTTCGCGCATCCGCTGTCCGGCCTCGACCATATGGCGGCCATGATCGCCGTCGGCGGGTGGGCGGCGCTGACGGGCGGCAAGGCTATCTGGGCCTGGCCGCTGGCCTTTGTCAGCGTGATGTTGGCCGGCGGCGCGCTCGGCATGCTGCATGTGCCGGTGCCTTTCGTCGAGCCGGCTATCCTCGCTTCCGCCATGGCGCTCGGCCTGCTGATGACATTGGCGATTGACCTGCCGGTCTCGACCGGAATCGCGGTCATCGGTCTGTTCGCGCTGTTCCACGGCCATGCCCATGGCACCGAAGTGCCGGAAAATGCCGGCGGGCTGCAATACATTGCGGGCTTCGCCGCCGCGACGGCCCTTCTCCATGCCGTGGGCATCGCGGCGGCCCTCAGCCTCGGCATGCGCTTCCGCGGCCTGGGGCGCGCCGCAGGTGCGGCTTGCGCGGCGGTCGGCGTCGGTCTCGCTTTCGGCGTGTTGTGAGGGCGCGATGATCCCCGGCGAAATCATCGCGGCCAAAGGCGAGATCGAGCTCAACAAGGGCCTGCCGACCGTCACGCTCAAGGTCGCCAACAGCGGCGACCGGCCGATCCAGGTCGGCAGCCACTATCATTTCTTCGAGACCAATGAGGGCCTGAAATTCGACCGCGAACGCGCACGCGGCATGCGGCTCGACATCGCCGCCGGAACCGCTATGCGCTTCGAGCCCGGGCAGGAGCGAGACGTCACGCTGGTGCCGCTGGGCGGCAAGCGCGAGGTCTATGGTTTCCAGCTCAAGGTGATGGGCAAGCTGTGACGTCCGCTGCTGCGCTCAAATCACTTCGGCGGCTTGGCGGCGGCATAGATGACGACCTTCCCCGGATTGTCGAACTCTACGGCGAGCACGTCCTCGGCCTGCACGCGCCGCGAATCGATCGCGTTGAAGAGCAAGGCGTTCGCCTCGATCTCCTGGCGCAGTTCGGCGACGTCCTCCTGATGCTGCTTCACCTTGTTCTCTATCGCCGGCGGCGGCCCGCCCTCGCTGCGCGCCGCGTCGGTCAGGAACACGATGTCGACCGTATCGAGCTTGGTGGTCTTGCGCACCGTGCCGATGTTGTCGCGGGTGCGGTCGATGGCCGTGATGACCTTTCCGGCCTCCGTCGAGGAAAGCGCCTCTTCCTGCCGGACATCGGAATCGACGATTGCCGCGGCAGGCTTGTCGTTGTCCAGCGGCTGCGCCGCGGACGCCGCATGGGGTGCAGCCATGAAAAGCGTGGCGGCAACCGCGGAACTCCATCTTTTAAAACGCGGGGCTTTCGCCATCGCTCGCTCCTGACTGAACTCGTGGCGGGGCGAAAACAGCGAAACGGTCCTGCTTGGCCGGAGGTTCCCTTCAAAAGCCGGCAGGCGGACCGTGAGGCCCGCCCTGGCCTGCGATCAGCTCGCCTTCTTGGTAATCAGCGTCAGCGCGCCATTGGGCTGCATGCTTGCGGCGATCACCTGCGCGGAGCTCATGCCCTTGGCTTCGAGCGCGGATTTGACCTTGGGCGTGGCGTCGATCGACTTGCGCAATGTCTGCAGGCCGGCATCGCCGCGCTGCGCCACGATCTGGTTGACCTGCGTCTGCGTGTCCTTGGGCAGTTCGGTAATGTCGACGACATTGACGCTCTGGATCGCGGGCGCCGCGGACTGGGCCTTCGGCGCGGCGGGCGCGGTCGGGGCGGGACTGGGCTGCGGCGTCGGCTGCTGCTGGGCATTGGCAGTGCCCGCCATCAACGTGGTGGCGGTTGCGGCGAGAAGAATCGCTTTGAGCATGGATATTCCTTCCATCGGTTTGGCAAACGGTCCTTTTGGGCTGACCGGGGCACCTCAACCGCCAAATGGGAGCGCAAGGTGTTCCTAAGCGGGTCATTGCGTGACCATTGGGTGGCGACAATGTGCACCTCGCGTTCATTCAACCTGAATTTCGGGAGCAATCGCTGATGGCCATGATAAGCCGCGCCGCCTATGCGCAGATGTATGGACCGACGGTCGGCGACAAGGTGCGGCTTGCCGACACCGAGCTCTTCATCGAGGTGGAGAAGGACCTCACCGTTTACGGCGAGGAAGTGAAATTCGGCGGCGGCAAGGTCATCCGCGACGGCATGGGCCAAAGCCAGGTGACGCGGGCCGGCGGCGCGGTCGACACCGTCATCACCAGTGCGCTGGTCGTCGATGCGCTCACCGGCATCGTCAAGGCCGATATCGGCCTGAAGGATGGCCGCATCGCCGCCATCGGCAAGGCCGGCAATCCGGACACGCAGGCTGGCGTCACCATCATCATCGGCCCCGGCACCGAGATCATCGCCGGCGAGGGCAGGATCCTGACGGCCGGCGGCTTCGACGCGCATATCCACTTCATCTGCCCGCAGCAGATCGAGGAAGCGCTGATGAGCGGCGTCACCACCATGCTTGGCGGCGGCACCGGCCCGGCGCATGGCACTTTGGCCACCACCTGCACGCCGGGACCCTGGCACATGGCGCGCATGATCCAGTCCTTCGATGCCTTTCCGATGAATATCGGCCTGTCGGGCAAGGGCAATGCGTCAAAGCCGGCGGCGCTTGAAGAGATGGTGCTGGCCGGCGCCTGCTCGCTGAAATTGCATGAGGATTGGGGCACGACCCCGGCCGCCATCGATTGCTGCCTGTCGGTTGCCGACGATTACGACGTCCAGGTGATGATCCACACCGACACGCTGAACGAGTCGGGCTTCGTCGAGAACACGGTGGCGGCCATCAAGGGCCGCACCATCCACGCCTTCCACACCGAGGGCGCCGGCGGCGGCCACGCGCCCGACATCATCAAGGTCTGCGGCCTGCCCAATGTCATCCCGTCCTCGACCAATCCGACCCGGCCGTACACGGTCAACACCTTGGCCGAGCATCTCGACATGCTGATGGTCTGCCACCATTTGTCGCCGTCGATCCCGGAGGACATCGCCTTTGCCGAAAGCCGCATCCGCAAGGAGACGATCGCCGCCGAGGACATACTGCACGACATCGGCGCCTTCTCGATCATCTCCTCCGACAGCCAGGCCATGGGGCGGGTCGGCGAGGTGGCGATCCGCTGCTGGCAGACCGCCGACAAGATGAAGCGCCAGCGCGGCGCGCTGCCTGACGAGACCGGCGACAACGACAATTTTCGCGTCCGCCGCTACATCGCCAAATACACCATCAATCCGGCGATCGCGCATGGCCTGTCGAAGGAGATCGGCTCGATCACGGTCGGCAAGCGCGCCGATCTGGTGCTGTGGAACCCGGCCTTCTTCGGCGTCAAGCCGGAGATGGTGCTGGTCGGCGGCTCGATCGCCGCGGCCCCAATGGGCGACCCGAATGCCTCGATCCCGACGCCGCAGCCGATGCATTACCGGCCGATGTTCGGCGCCTATGGCAAGGCCCTGACCAATTCATCGGTGACCTTTGTCTCGAAGGCCGCTTTCGATACCGGCCTGCAGGGCAGGCTGGGCGTCGACAAGGCGATGATTGCGGTCGAGAACACCCGCGGCGGCATCGGCAAGCATTCCATGGTGCTTAACGACGCCACACCGCATGTCGAGGTCGATCCCGAGACCTACGAAGTGCGCGCCGACGGCGAGCTGTTGACCTGCGAGCCCGCGACCGTGCTGCCGATGGCGCAGCGGTATTTTCTGTTCTAGGTTTGGTGCGCCCACAAGGTATTGGACGCATCATGAATGAACAAAAGAAGTTGGCGTTGATCTCAAGGATGGGCGCGCTGCGGGAATATAATGGCGGCTTCGCCCCGGTCGCTATGCCGCTTGTTACACTGGAAGAGTACTTTGATGGGGCTGAGGGTGAAGCCGGATTGCTGTGCAACAGCCCGGAAGAGCCAGACAACGATACGATTCTCGCGGCATTCGAATCGATACGAAAAAGACCTGAGGTTCACGACGTTCGGATAGGAATCGTGCAGTGCGATGATGGAGAATGGCCGTTCTCGGACAAGGTCGTCGTTACAACGCGCGCCAGCGAAGAGGACGTCGTTGGCTGGCTGCCGTCAGGGTTTGAACCGGATGAAATCTGGGAAGGCGATGTAGATCACCTCCCTACGGAGCAGATTGAAGTTCCGGCGGGCTACCGCAAGCTATGGCTCTGGTATGACTAACCGCAACGAACGGGTCTGTTCGTAGATGCCCACCGAAATAGCCTCTCCGCACGACATCTTCCCGCATATCCGCATCGTCATGGGCATGGTGATCGGCCTCGGCGTCACGCGGCTGCTTTCGGGAACGGCCCGCATCGTCCAGCACCCCGGTCAGTACCGGCTCTACGCGGTGCACCTCGCCTGGGTCGCCTCGGTGCTGTTGATGCTGGTGCACTTCTGGTGGTGGGAGTTCGGCCTCTACGCCATCGAGAACTGGACCTTCGGCAAATATCTTTTCATCATCTTCTACGCCATCACGCTGTTCCTGCTCTGCGCGCTGCTGTTTCCGGATTCGATGCTCGATTACACCAGCTACGAGGACTATTTTTACTCGCGCCGCGGCTGGTTCTTTGGGCTGCTGGCGGCGACGTATCTGCTCGACGTGGTCGACACGTTGCTCAAAGGCGCCGAGCACTTTGCCCGCTTCGGCAATGAGTATCTGTTCCGAACGCCGGTCTTCGTCGCGCTCTGTGTCGTCGCGATCCTGGTGCGCGACCGCCGCTTCCACATCGCCTTCGTCGCGGCCGCGCTGATCTATCAGATATCGTTTATCCTGCGGCTCTTCGACACCATCGTGTAAGTGGCATTGGGCGGATGCTTGCATTGATCTAGGATTGGGGAAATGCAGGGTTCAACCATGTACAAGGCCGTCGGATCGCGCGGCTCCCGGGTCAGCCGGGTGCTCTGGATGCTCGAGGAGCTCGGCCAGCCCTATGAGTTCGTCGAGGTGAAGCTGCGCTCGCCGGAGGCCTATGCGCTCAACCCTTCCGGCAAGGTGCCGATCCTGATCGACGGCGACCTCAAGGTGACCGACTCGGCGGCGATCTGCGTCTATCTGGCCGACAAGCATGCCGATAAAGGCATGGGCGCCAATCCCGGTTTCGCCGGCCGCGCCGAGATGGACTCCTGGATGCATTTCGCCCAGAGCGAATTGGAAGCGCCGCTTTGGAACAAACTGCGTCATCGCTTCCTGCTGCCGAAGGACTTGCGGGTCGATGTCGGCCCGGCCGCGGCCTATGATTTCGCATCCGAAATAAAGGCGCTGGATCGGCGGCTTAGCGACAAGCCCTTTGCGCTGGGCGACCGCTTCTCGGCCGTCGATGTGTTGCTGGGCGATATTGGCGGCTGGGCTCGTGCCGGCCGTTTTCCGATCGAGTCCCAGCGCGTCAACGCCTATTTCGACCGAGTCCTTCAGCGCCCCGCTCGTGCCCGTGCCCAAGCTAATGGCGGAGCCATGAAATGAAGCTCAACATCACCACCGATTTCACTAAGTTTCCGCGCGCCGTCTCGGTGCTTGCCGCCGGCGATCCGGCTTTGACCCCGCCCTACGACAAGGCAGTGCTGCCGCATGACGAGCGGCATCTGCGTCGCCGCGCCATCGAGACGGCGGGTGGCGAAAAGGTGCTGGTCGACCTGTCCGAGCCGGTGGCGCTCGGCAACGGCGACCGGCTGTTGCTGGAGGATGGCCGCCAGCTCGAGATCGTCGCGGCACCGGAGGAGGTCTACGACATCCGCGCCCGCGACGCGGTTCATCTGGCCGAGCTCGCCTGGCACATCGGCAACCGTCACCTAGCCGCGGCGATCGAGGCGGAGCGCATCCTCATCCTGCGCGACCACGTCATCAAGGCGATGCTGGAAGGCCTCGGCGCCACGGTGAACGAGGTTTCGCAGCCGTTCAGCCCGGTCCGCGGCGCCTATTCCGGACATGGCAGCGACCACGGCCATTCGCATGACCATCACGATCATGATCATCATGACCATGATCATGATCACGACGATCACGATCACCACGACCACGGCCACCACCATCATCATGACTGAGGAGCTTTCCAGCGTCGCGCTGCTGCGGCTGATGGCCTGGCTGTCGCCTTCCTTCCCGGTCGGCGGTTTCTCCTACAGCCACGGGATCGAGCGCGCCGCGCATGACGGGCTGATCGCGGATCGCGACGATCTCGCCGGCTGGCTGGAGACGCTGGTCGAGATCGGCTCGGGCTGGAACGACGCCGTGCTCTTCGCCGAAAGCTGGCGACGCGGACGTGACGGCGGCGATCTCCAGGAAATAGCGGCGCTGGCCGAAGCGCTTGCCGGGTCGCAGGAGCGGCACATGGAAACCATGCTGCAGGGCACGGCCTTCCTCCAGGCGGCGTCGGCCTGGTCGTCTCGAGCGCTGGAGCGCCTGCTGGCCGATTGCCCCTATTGCGTAGCAGTCGGCGCCGTTGCGGGCGGCAGCGGCATCGGCCTTTCGGAGGCGCTCTCCGCCTTCCTGCAGGCTTTCTTCTCCAACCTCCTGCAGGCGGCAATCAGGTTGGGTGTCGTCGGCCAGGTCGACGCCGTCGCATTGTTAGCCGGCTTCGAACCTCTGGCGCTGGCGACCGCATCGCGCGCCGCCGCTTCCAGCCTGGACGATCTGGGCGGCGCGACCTTCATGTCCGACATCATTGCCATGCAGCATGAGACGCAGTACTCCAGGCTGTTCCGCTCATGATCGTGCTCGCCGTCATCCTCTCCTTCGTCCTGCTCCTGATAACAACGCTGCATGTCTATTGGGGCATAGGCGGCATCTGGCCGGGCACGGACCAGGCATCCTGCGCCCGCGCCGTCGTCGGTTTTCGCGGCGTCGACGAGATGCCGTCGTCATTCGCGAGTTTTGCCGTCGCGGCCTGTCTCGCGCTCGCGACGCTCTGGCCGCTGGCGCTCACCGGCGTCTTTGCGACGCCCTTTCCACGAGAAGGCCTGGCTGCCACGGCATTGATGATCGGCCTCGTCTTCCTCGGTCGCGGCATTGCCGGCTTCACGCCCTGGTGGCGCCGGCTTGCGCCCGAACAGCCTTTCGCCCGGCTCGACCAAAGCCTTTATTCGCCGCTTTGCCTCTTGATCGGGGCAGGCTTCGCAATCCTTGCCATCACGGAGTTTCCGGCATGACATCGAAAAACGGTCCTCTTCGCATCGGCATCGGCGGGCCGGTCGGCTCCGGCAAGACGACGCTCACCGAAAAGCTCTGCAAGGCGCTGCGCGACGATTTTTCGATCGCCGTCGTCACCAACGATATCTACACCAAGGAAGACGCCATGATGCTCGCGCGGCTACAAGCATTGCCCGAAGAGCGCATCGTCGGCGTCGAGACCGGCGGCTGCCCGCACACCGCCATCCGCGAGGATGCCTCGATCAATTTGCGCGCCATCGCTGAGCTGAACAAGAAAATCCCCGATCTCGACATCATCTTCATCGAATCCGGCGGCGACAATCTCGCAGCCACCTTCTCGCCTGACCTCGCCGATCTCACCCTCTACGTCATCTCGGTCTGCCAGGGCGAGGAGATCCCGCGCAAGGGCGGCCCGGCCATCACCCGCTCGGATTTCCTGATCATCAACAAGAGCGATCTGGCACCCTATGTGAACGTCAATCTCGAGGTGATGGAGAGCGACGCCGGCCGCATGCGCGGCAAAAGGCCGTTCGGCTTCACCGACCTTTCGCGCGGCAAGGGTTTGCAGGAAGTGATCGACTTCATCGTCGAGCAGGGAGGGTTGCAGTCGGCGCGCCCGGCGGCTTGATCCGCTGAGCCAGCGTTTATCGGTTGCTGGCAGCCGCCATGCGCGGCATTCTCGGAAAACAAACCCAAGCGGAGGATTTTCGATGAGCCTTGCCCGCCTGCACAAGGAACCGCTGAGCAACCTGCCCTATTATGAGGAGCGGGTCGATCTCGCCGCCGCCTTCCGCTGGACGGCGCGGCTCAACATGCATGAGGCGGTGGCCAACCACTTCTCGCTGTCCGTCAACGACGAAGGCACGAAGTTCCTGATGAATCCCAACCAGGTGCATTTCTCGCGCATCAAGGCGAGCGACCTTTTGATGATCGACGCCAACGATCCCGAGACGCTGTCCGGCCCGAATGCGCCCGACCCGACGGCATGGGGCCTGCACGGCGCCATCCACCGCAACGTCCGCCATGCGCGCTGCGTCATGCATGTCCATTCAATCCACGCCACCGTGCTGGCTTCGCTCGCCGATTCTAGGCTGCCGCCGATCGACCAGAATTCGGCGATGTTCTTCAACCGCCACGTCGTCGACGCCCATTATGGCGGTCTGGCCTTCGAGGAAGAGGGCGAGCGCTGCTCGCAGCTTCTCACCGACCCCAAGGTCAAGGTGATGGTCATGGGCAATCACGGCGTCATGGTCATCGGCGACACCGTCGCCGACACCTTCAACCGCATGTTCTATTTCGAACGCGCCGCCGAGACCTACATCAAGGCGCTGTGGACCGGCCGCCCGCTGCGCACGCTCTCCGACGAAATCGCCGAGAAGACCGCGCGCGAGATGGACGATTATCCCGGCCAGGCCGAGCGCCATCTGGCCGAGCTGAAGGCGATCCTCGACGAGGAAGAGCCGGTCTACCGGAATTGATGCTCCCCCGGCTACGCCATGCACACACCTTCTGTGCCTGGCGTGACTGATCAGGCCGAGGCTTGATTGCCAGGTGGTTCCCCCAATCCGTCGCTGCTTCGCAGCGCCACCTTTCCCCCCTCCGGAGGGA
>NZ_VFWS01000106.1:0-17779 GCF_006443065.1 Mesorhizobium sp. B1-1-5
CGGAGCAGGAGCGAAGCTCCGTCGCGAAGACCCTGGAATCCATGCCGTTACCTTCGCCAAGGAATGCAACGGAGCAAGATTCTGCACCGAGGTGGCACTTCCAAGTCACGGAATGGATTCTATGGTCTGCGCGCGTCGCTTCGCTCCTTGCTCCGCCATAGAATGACGAAGTTGGGGCCTCCGATCTTGCACCAAGACAAACGCCAACCTTTCAAAATCCCTGTGTCGGGAAACTAGGGCGTTTACCGTTTATGAGCCGGGAATCGCCATGACAGCAAGATCGCCGGCCGCGCGCGCCAAGGAAGCGCAAAAGGTTCATCACGCCGCTTCCCCGTTCTGGACGGGAAACCGGGCGGCGAAGACTTCTTTGGCCGCAAACAGCCCGTTGAGCGCCGCGGGAAAGCCGGCATAGACCGTCATCTGGATGACGGTTTCGACGATTTCGTCCTTGCTCAGCCCGACATTGAGCCCCGCCTCGATATGGACTTTCAGTTGCGGGGTAGCGGTTCCCATCGCTGTCAGCGCCGCGATGATCGCGATCTCACGGGCGCGCAGATCGAGACCGGGGCGGCTGTAGATGTCGCCAAACGAGAACTCGAACACGTAGTTCGCGAAGTCGGGGGCAATGTCAGCCAGGGCGGCAATGACTTTGTGGCCGGCTTCGCCGTCGATTTCAGCGAGCGCCCGCTTGCCGCGTTCCAGCCGGCTTTCGCCGATGTTCGGGGATTGATGCGTCATAGTCCTTCATCCTCTGTTTCACGCCGGCATATCCGGCGATCTTGGTGTCGAGGACGAGAAGGCAGGCTTGCAGTTTGGCCACATGCGCACGGACATGCTCACGGTGCTGCTTGAGCAGCGCGCCGCGCTCCGCTTCCGTGCCGACGCCGCGCTCCCGCAAGGCCGCGTAACGCAGCATTTGCCGGATAGGCATCCCGGTCGTTTTGAGACGGTCGAGAAATTCTATCCAGGTCAGGATTGATGCGTCGTAGTCACGTTGGCCCGATTGGTCCCTGTCGGCGTGGGGAAGCAGCCCGATCCGCTCATAATAACGGATAGTGTAGGCAGACAGTCCCGAACGCTTCGCCAGCTCGCCAATCTTCATCAATGCCATTCTTTCGTCACGACGCGCAGAAAGCTACGACTTAGAGTGCACTCTAAGTCAAGAGGCGTTGTCACTTCGTCGTGTCGCGGAAATGCCAAGTCTCGCGGCGACATCGGCTCGTTGACTTTAAGACGAAAACAAACGCTTAAAAGCGCGTCGCCTGGATCTTTCATCGCGAGGCGCTTTAAACCGATCAGGATGCCTTGAGGCTGGCGCTCGCCGCGTCGCTGTTCGATGCCTGATGCTCGACGCCGGACGCGTCGGGAGCATTGTCGCGGATCGCCCGCGAAAGGGTCTCAGCCTTCCAGGCGCGTACCTTGTCGAGCGCCGCCTCGCGGTGCAGCAGCCGGTAGCGGTCGAGGAACAGGCGGATCGCCTGCGGATGCGGGAACTCGCCGGGATGAACCGCGACCGCGATCAGGAAGGCCCTGTCTTCGCTGAGGTCGAGGGCACGCAGCGCCACAAGCAATGCGGCATAGCCCGATTGCCCGGTCACCGAGCGGGCCGTCGCGAAGTCGATCTCCAGCGCATCGGCTAGCGCGGTCTGGAAAAATGCCGCGTTCCCCGTCAGCGCCGTCTCGCGCAACTTCACATAGGCCGGCTGGCCGAGGAAGGTGTTGACGTCGGCAGCGTCGCCGGTCGGGCGCATCATCGACCGCAGGCGGCGCCGCGCGTTCTCCGCGGCTTCGCCGGAGGTGGGACGGTCGGTGTCCGCCTTGGCCACGGGCTCCGGTTTCGGCGTGAGCTTCGTGACCGTCTCGGGCGGCCGCGTCTTGACCAGCGTTGGTCTTTCCAGCGCGCGGATCAGGTCGGCGATCGTCGGGTTGAGCTCCTTGCGGCGTGCAATGGCGCGCGCGTGCGGCAGCCCGTGCCGGCCGATCAGCGCGATGAGGTCGATATCGCTCAGCGCGTTGGAGCGGGTGAGCAGGGGGGCTGCGATCTCGACCGGCTCTTCAGCCAGACGCCGCACCAATGCCGTCGGTGCGTAATCGCATTCGGAAAGGGCGGCAGCGACGTAGCGGCGCGACTCGATCGAGACCTCGTCGAACAGCGGCAGCGTCAGGTCTTCGAGCTGGGCGATCTCGCGGCGCGAGGGACGCGTCAGCGAGCAGAAGGCTGACACGGCGGCGCGGAACAGCCTTTCGGCCTTTCCCGCTTCGGTCCGGATAGCGATTTGCCTGAAATCGGAAGATGACACGGAGGATACGCCCGATACTCGACACAATCCCGAACCGCGCAAACCGGCCGGGCCGGTTTCGCGTCTTCAGGAAAACTAACATCAAATTAGCCGCGATCCGTTAGCGCTCCGTTAACCCTCTACGCCCCTTAATCAACTTTGGAGGCGTTGCGTTGTGCTCCGGTCAAACCGAGAGGAATGCGCGAACCATGGGCATGGTCCTGTCTTTTGTGCCGCGAGCGGCACCTGTAAATCGAGCAAGTCACGACACCACGACGGCGGCGGCGGTGATCATTTTCCCCGGCGTCCGTTATGAATTGCGTCCGCAGGCCGTCGAGGCGCGGCCCGGCGACAGCGGCTCCGACAGGCCGGGCTCTCCGCCGCCTGCCAAGCCGCATCACTGATCGGGCGCCTTTCTCAGTAGTCCTGCAATTCGCAGGCGCCCTGCTCGAGGAAGCGTGACACGATCGGCTTCCAGCTCCCGTCCGGCACGAAGGCGCGGACGACGAAAATGCCTTCCTCGATCGGCGCCTCGACAAAGATCGCGCCCTGCAGATCCTCCGGAAGGTCACGCCGCACATCGATCATCTGCGCCGGCGTCAACACCACCGCGTCGAGCTTCTCGCCATTGGCGTTGTGGTCGTTGAAGGAATAGATGTTGTGGCCGTTGCGGTCGTAGACCGAGGCCGACCAGAACGGCACGTCGCCCGGCGCCCTGATCCTGACCAGCCCGTCGGCAAGGTTGAAGCGGCAGGCGGCCGCATAAAACAATGGATCCACCGATTTCACCACCGGCGCGCCGCCGGCCTCGGCGTCTAGCCGCGTCATCTTGTAGAGGTCGGATGCCATCGCCAGGCGCGACCAGGCATCGCGTTCGGAAAATTCCGGCACCAGGAACAGCACAACGATGTGCACGATGCCGGCGCCGAGCAGGCCGAGGATCAGGGCATGCAGCAGTCTACGCATTGCAGCCCGCCTTCAGGATGCGCGGCAGTGTCACGTCCGAGAGGCCGGTGCTCGAGGCGATCGGCGTGTCGTAGAAGGTCAGCACGAAATACATCTTGCCGGAGCCGCCGGTCAGCAGCCAGTTGCCGGGGGCAGGGCGGCTGCCGACGGAGATGACGACGGAATTGTCCGGCTGGCGCAGCACTTCGTAGGATTGCAGCGCCGACTGCCTCGGCTTGCCTGTGTCGATCACGCCAAGCGACTGGTCGGCGGCATAGAGCGTCCAGAAGCGGGCGGTCGGATAACCGCCTTCGATCGTATAGTTGCATTCGCGTTTCAGCGGCTCGCCGGCATCGTCGCGCTCGGCGACGAAGGCAAGTCCCTCGGCCTGGCCGAGCGCCAGCACGCCCTCGCGAGCCACGCGCGCCTTGGAATAGGGGTCGGCGGCCAGTGTCCCGACTTCCGGGAAAGCGGTCCATTGGCCGATGCGGATCGCGCCGACGCCGTCCTGCGCATTGAGCGCATACCAGACGCTGTAACCGCCAAGCCCGATGGCTATGGCAAGCGAAAGCAGCGTCAGGATGGCGTTCTTGAGCATGAGAGCCGCAAACAGAGGAGGTTGCCCGGGATATCGCGGCGCGGGGTGCCGTGGCAAGCCGGCTTCACGCCAGCGCCGTCCTAAAGCGCCGAAAGCGTCTCCGGCATGGTGGGCGCTTCGATTGCCGGCGCGGCCTGGAACGCCTTGGTCATGTCCCGCAGCGTCTGGCTGGTGCGGCTGGAAAGCACCGGCGGGCGTTCGGCCTCGGCTTGCGCCGCCGCCGCGTCGGCTTCCTTCTTGGCCGCTTCCTCGGCCTTGGCCGCGACCTCCGGATCGACCCAAGGATGATCGAGCCCGGGGATAGGCTTCAGATCGATGTTCTCATGCGCGTAGACCATCAGCCGCTGCCAGACCATCGCCGGCAGCGAGCCGCCGGTCATCTTGTTGGTCGCCGTGAAGTCGTCATTGCCGAGCCAGACGGCGGCTGTGTAATTGCCGGTGAAGCCGACGAACCAGGCGTCGCGGTAGGATTGCGTCGTCCCGGTTTTGCCGGCAACGACGATGTTCGGAAGCTGGGCGCGTCTCGCGGTGCCGATAACCGGCACCGCCGCCAGCATGGTGTTCATGTATTTCAGCGCCTTTTCCGACAGCACCCGGTGCGGTGGCGGCGCGTCCTTGGCCCAGTCGTAGACCACGTCGCCGGTGCGGGTGACGAGCTGGGTGATGCCGTGGCGCGAGCCGACGAAACCGTTCTGCGCAAAGACGCTGTAGCCCGTCGCCTGGTCCATCACTGTCATGCCGGATGTGCCGAGCACCATGGTCTTGTGCGCTTCCAGCGGCGATTCCACGCCCATCGATTCGGCCATCGCCTTGATCGGGCCGATGCCGAGGTAATCCTTGGCGAGCCGCACCGGCACCGTGTTGATCGACTTGGCGATCGCCGTGAGCAGCGTCACGTTGCCGGCCGATCCGCCGCTGTAATTGTGCGGCGACCAGCTGCCCCAGCTGATCGCGCCGCCGGAAACCACCGAGTCCGGCGTGAACCCGTGCTCCATCGCCGTGGCGTAGACATACGGTTTGAAGGATGAACCCGTCTGGCGCAGAGCCTTGGTGGCGCGGTTGAACTGGCTGGTGCCATAGTCCCGTCCGCCGACGATGGCGCGCACCGCGCCGTTGGTCTCGATCACCACCACCGCGCCTTCGGTGACATTGTATTCCTTGCCGAACTGGCGAAGATGGAACTCGACCGACTCCTCGGCCGCCTTCTGGATGTTGGCGTCGAAAGTGGTGTGGGCGACCAGCGAGTGCTGGCCGGGCTTGGCGATCTTCTTGACCTCGTCGAAGGCCCAGTCGAGGAAATAATCCGGGCTCTTCTGCTCGCCGCGATCGACGACGTCGGCCGGATGCAGGCGCGCCTGCAGCACCTGGCCTTCGGTCATGAAACCGGCATCGACCAGGTTCGACAGCACGACGTTGGCGCGGGCACGGGCGGCCGGCAGGTTGATATGCGGGGCGTATTTGGTCGGCGCCTTGAATAGGCCGGCCAGCATCGCCGCTTCGGCGAGGCTCAGATCCTTGACGCTCTTGCCGAAATAGAAATCCGCCGCCGCCTCGATGCCGAAGGTGCCGCCGCCCATATAGGCGCGGTCGAGATAGAGCTGCAGGATCTCTTTCTTGGACAGGTTCGCTTCCAGCCATAGCGACAGGAAAGCTTCCTTGATCTTGCGCTCGAAGGTGCGCTCGTTGGAGAGAAACAGGTTCTTGGCGAGCTGCTGGGTGATGCTGGAGCCGCCCTGGACCACGGAGTTGGCGCGCACATTCTCGAAGATCGCGCGCGACAGGCCGAGGACATCGATGCCGTAATGGTCGAAGAAGCGCCGGTCCTCGGTCGCCAGCACCGCCTTGATGACGATGTCGGGCATCTCGTCGACCGGCACGGAATCGCGCTGGATGATGCCGCGCTGGCCGATCTCGTTGCCGTAGCGGTCCAGGAAGGTCACGGCGAAGTCGCCCTGGCTGCGCCAGTCGCCGGTGGTGATGTCGAAGGCGGGCATGGCGAGCGCGAGCAGCACCACGAAACCGCCGGCGCCCATGGTGAACCCTTCGCTCAGCACCTCGATGATCGTGCGGCGCCAGCCATGCACCCGGAAACGGCGGGAAAAGATGGTCGCCGCTTCCCAGAATTCGCGGGCCTTGAAGCCGATCTCATAGAGCGAGGTATCGAACCAAGCGTCGGCGCCGAGCAGCGCCGAAGCGATGCGGCCTCTTCTCGTTTTGCGTGGTTTCGAAGGACTTGCCATTCCGACTTCCGCCCCAACGCGCTTTCGCCCGAAAACAGCATGCGGGCAGTTTCAGGGTGGCACCCTGTCAAACTATTCGACCATTTTATCACCGCTCACAAGGGCAGCGAAGCCACAGCACGAGCTTTGTTGATTGGAGGTGTGCTGGCCGTCAACGGCCGATCGATATCACCGCGCCGCGATGAATCGCATAAAATGCACCACATCCGCCTCGGTCGGTTCATCGCCGACGAAGGAGCGCAGATAGGCGGCGAGATGGCTGACGCGCGCCTTGCCGCATCGAGGCGTCTCTCACGCGTGGGCGGCCCATTCTTGCCGCGCGAATTCATAGACTTGCACGATCATGGTTCGGGATGCTCTCGACCCCGTTCATCTGAACGGCCGGCGTCACGAGAGGCAGCTGTGGTGCTTGGGAACCGCACGTCCAGCATATGTTCGACAGCATTCCATCTAGCCTCTTGGTATCGACGAAGGGCGAAGACGCTGACGGCGAATACCAACATGCCAATTCCGGTTGCCGGAACCATACCCAGGACTGCGACGGCTTTCGCCAGCACGCCGGCGAAAACACCTGCGATGACACTGGCGATGACACTCACCATCCCCGCTGTGCTCATGAATGATTGCCAGTGCGAGGAATGAAGGGCTTTGCTGACGAGCAATGCCTCCTCGTCATCGTGACGGGAGTGGATCAAGTATTTCTCCACGCCTGGAGCCGTCTCCACGAAATAGTGCCGGATGCGAGCCATGCCACGTGCGAGGACCATGTCCTCGATTGCGACTTGGACCGCCCGAACGAAGGTGACGATGCCGATGAAATACAGGCAGGGAAGCAGGATCAGACTGAAAAAAACGAATGGCTGCCCCATGCGCGTCACTTGAGCGACGAATGCCAGCGCGACGGTCGCGCTGGAAACGGCGGTCAGGAAAAGGTCTGCGCGCGAATTGGCTTCCTGGATGGTGGCCGACCGCGCCGTCTGCAACACGAAATGTTCGGTCGTGAGGCATTGCAGGGTTTGATCACTGGTTTTGTCCTCGCCCGTCGCCATTGAATGCCGTCAACTCGCTGCCTTGAAATGACGCGGCTTTGTGATGCACGTTGAACTGAAACAATCTGTAATTGTTCCAAAATGCATCCGATTCTTCGTAGGGTCGCGAGACGTGGGCGTCCGACGATCGTCGGCTTGAACGAACAGGTGGGAACCTCCGCGCCGGCAGGATGCCTTGCTGCACGCTGCTAAGAGCGTCGCCCTGGCGTTGCTCGATGACGGTTTCGCCGGGGAGGGGACCGAGCTTTCCGTACACATTGTCGGGGTCGAACGGCCGGCGCGCGTCATCGCGGCCTCGCCCTAGGACGCCGAAGGCAAGGCGATGCGGCAATGAGGAGGAACCGCCATGATTGAGGAAGCCGCACGCGATCTCAGGCGCGAGCGCCGCCGGGGACGCACCGGGGAGGCCGGCAGCGAGTCGAGCCGCCATCCGAATTACCGGTCGCTGAAGAACCCGTTCCTGCCGCAGCCGATCTTTTCCGACGATCAGGTCGCGGCCATCCACGCTACCGCGCTGCGCGTGCTGGAGGAGCTAGGCATCAAGGTGCTGCTGCCCGAGGCGCGGACGATCTACGGCAAGGCCGGTGCTTTGGTCGACGAAGACAGCCAGATGGTCAGGATCGGTCGCGACATGGTCGAAGCCGCGCTCGCCTCGGCCCCGCGCACGATTCCGGCACTCGGCGGCGACCGCTCCCGCGACCTGACGCTCGAGCTCGGCTCGATGACCTTCCTGGCCGGCTCCGGAGCCCCTAATGTCACCGATCTCGAGCGCGGCCGCCGGCCGGGAACGCTTACCGCCTTCGAGGAATTCATCAAGCTGGTCCAGCATTTCGACGTGCTGCATATGCTCGGGCCTTGCGTCGAGCCGCAGGAACTCGACAACCGCTTCCGCCACTATGCCGTCAACCGGGCGCAGCTGACGCTGTCGGACAAGTTCCCCTTCGTCTTCGCGCGTGGCACGCCGCAGGTCGAGGACGGCTTCGAGATGATCCGCCTGGCGCGCGGCCTCTCGCAGGACGAGTTCCGCGCCGGCGCCTATTGCTACACCGTCATCAACACCAACTCGCCGCGCCAGCTGGATATCCCGATGGCGCAAGGCATCATCGACTTCGCCAAGGCCGGTCAGGTTCTGGTTATCACGCCTTTCTGCCTGGCGGGCGCGATGGCGCCGATCACGGTCGCCGGCGCGCTGACCTTGCAGCATGCCGAGGCGCTCGCCGGATTGACGCTGGCCCAGATCGTGCGGCCTGGCGCGCCGGTGGTCTATGGCTCCTTCTCGTCCAATGTCGACATGAAGTCCGGCGCTCCGGCCTTCGGCACGCCGGAGCACGTCAAGGCGACGCTTGGGGCGGGGCAGCTAGCTCGCCACATCGGCCTGCCCTGGCGCTCCGGCGGCGGCAGCGCCGCCAATGTCTCCGACGCGCAGGCCGCGCACGAGACCCAGTTCGCGCTGTGGGGCTCGGTGCTGGCCGGCGCCACCGTCTGCATCCACGCCGCCGGCTGGCTGGAAGGCGGTCTCAGCGTTTCGTTGGAAAAGCTGATCACCGACGTCGAGGCGCTGCAGACGGTCGCCGAGCTTTGCGCCGCGACGCCGGGCGACGAGGATGCCATTGGCTTCGATGCGATTGCCGAAGTGCAGCCCGGAGGTCATTTCTTCTCGGCCGCCCACACCATGACGCGCTACCGCAGCGCCTTCTACGAGCCGCTGGTGGCCGACTGGTCGAATTTCGGCAATTGGACGCAGGCCGGCGGCAAGACAGCCACGGAGCGCGCGACCGGCATATGGAAGCGGATTATCGCCGACTTCCAGCCGCCGGTCTCCGCTGCCGCCGCCGCGGGCGCGCTCGACGAGTTCATTGCCAGGCGCACCGCAGAAGGCGGTGCGGCTCCAGTCTCATGATTTGACGAAAACGCAATAAATTCGAGACCTTCGCCCTTCACGCTATAGTCAAGCCGATTCGCGATCTGGCATCGGATCGCGAGCGCGGCTACGCTGCCGGAATTGGCTGCGGCGGGAGATATGTGTTGGCGATGGACGGTAGATGACGGCGCCTGGCGATTTGATGCAGGCCTTGTTCCTGAGGCTGAAGACCGATGCGTCGCTGTCGGCGCTGCTCGGCGGCGCGGGCCTGCTCGAGCAGGCGAGCGACAAGGCCGCCTTTCCGAACGTCACCTACGGCCGCACCAGCGCCTTCGACCTCGAGACCGGCGTCGACAACGACAATGACCAGCTGGTCACCTTGCACGTCTGGTCGAAAGCCCAGGGCGAGGCCGAGACACGCCTCATCATGGACAGCATCAAGGCGAGCCTCGATGGCGCTGCGCTGTCCATCGGCCCGCGCGGCCAGACGCGCCTGTCCCTGGAATTCGCCGAGGCGCGCTATGACGAGGATCTTGCGGTCTATCATGGATTGCTGCGCTTCCGCGCGCTGACCCAGGAAAGTGCATAGGTGTGTTGAGATTCAGGTCAGGCCGAGTCGAAAATGATGGCTTCCGAGAACCGGCGCGGAGCGTACTTAAGGTACGTGAGCACCGGAAGCGCAGGAAGCAGGCATTCGCAGGCCGGCCTCACCTGAACATCAACACACCCTAAAGTTGCGCCTCGATCGCGGCCTTGTCGATGACCGACCAGACCTCCCTTATGCGGGTGTCGTGGAATTCGTAAAAGACGTTTTCGGCAAAGCTGACGCGCCTGCCGTGGACCGGCAGGCCGAACAGCACGCCTTTGGGATGGCAGTCGAAATGCAGCCGCGCCGCCACGCGCGGCGGCTCCGAGATCAGAAGCTCGATGTTGAAGCGCAGGTCGGGAATGGCCTCGAAATCGCCTTCCAGCATGCGCCGATATCCGGACAGCCCGATCGTCTCGCCATTATACTGCACCTCCTCGCCGACGAACCGGCCGAGATTGCCCCAGTCCTGCTCGTTAAGGCAGGCGATGTAGCCCCGGTAGAGATCGGCAATATCCTCACGCGTCATCGCATCCTCCCATGGCCGGCCGGCATTTCTACACTAGGTAGCGCGGGGCGCGGAATCGGCAGGCCGAAAAGCGTAGCGGACCGACTGATTTTCCGGCTATGAATTTGCACCCGGGCTTGAGGGAGCGTTGGCGTCCATAGGGGGTATGGCGGGCATGGATTTTCGATCGTTCACCGTTCATTTCACGTTCAGCCCATATGCGTTAGAACCGTGATCATGAAAAAGTTTGGCCCTCATCTCCGCAAAGCAGTGCTGGCGCTTGCCGCAGCCGGCCTCTTTGCGTCGCAGGCGATTGCCCTGCCGGTCACCGAGCCGTCGGTCGATCGGCCGGTGGTGCTCGCCGCCAGCGATTGCTACGCCATCGGCCAGCAGGTCGCCGCGCAGAATGGCGGCACGCTGGCCAAGGCCTCGCAGGCGACGCGGGGCGGTCAGCAGGTCTGCGTGATCGTCGTTCTGGTTCCCGGAAAGGAAGGCCAGCGTCCCCGCCGCTCGGAAATCGTCGTTCCGATGGGCTGACCCTGTCGTTTCCCAGGCTGGCGGAATCGGCCTATAGGTCTACCCAACAACAGGCTTCAACCCCATGCGCGTGCTCGTCGTCGAGGATGACAAGGATCTCAACCGGCAACTGGCCGACGCGCTGGTCGACGCCGGCTATGTGGTCGACCGCGCCTATGACGGCGAGGAGGGGCACTTCCTCGGCGACACCGAGCCTTACGATGCCGTCGTCCTCGATATCGGCCTGCCGCAGATGGACGGCATCAGCGTCGTCGAGCGCTGGCGCCGCGGCGGCCGCAAGATGCCGGTGCTGATCCTGACCGCGCGCGACCGCTGGAGCGACAAGGTGGCCGGCATCGACGCCGGCGCCGACGATTATGTGACCAAACCCTTCCACATCGAGGAGGTGCTGGCGCGGGTACGGGCGCTGATCCGCCGCGCGGCCGGCCATGCCTCTTCGGAACTCACCTGCGGGCCGTTGCGCCTGGACACCAAGGCGTCCAAGGCCGACGTCAACGGCGTGCCGCTCAAGCTCACCTCGCACGAGTTCCGGCTGCTCGCCTATCTGATGCACCATATGGGTGAGGTGGTGTCGCGCACCGAGCTGGTCGAGCATCTGTACGACCAGGATTTCGATCGCGATTCCAACACGATAGAAGTGTTTGTCGGCCGGCTTCGCAAGAAGATGGGCATCGACATGATCGAAACCGTGCGTGGCATGGGCTATCGCATGCGTGAGCCGGAGGCGTGACGCGGAACCGCTGAAGCCAACCATGGAAACGCGGCTTTCGAAGCTGCGGCTCTGGCCGCGCTCGCTGACCTTCCGCGTCATCGCCTTTTCCACCATCTGGGCGATCCTGACTCTGGTCGTCATCTTCACCCTCATCACCACGCTTTACCGCCAGGCCAGCGAGCGCGGCTTCGACAGCCTGCTTTCGGCGCATTTGTTCAACCTGATCGGCTCCGTCGGCATTTCCGACAACGGCGCGCTGACCGGCTCGCCCGACCTCGGCGACCTGCGCTTTTCCGAGCCGAATTCCGGCTGGTACTGGTCGGTGGAGCCGGCCTCCGAAGGCGTGCATGGCGAAATCCATTCCTCCTCGATGACGACCTCGCTCCTGTCGCCGAGCGTCGCGGACGTCCCGTTCAATGCAAACTTCCAGCGCAGCTACTCGATGGAGGGCATAAAGGGCGAGCGGCTCGAAGTGTTCGAGAGCGAGTTCGTGCTCGACGCCAAGAACCGCGCCGCGCGTTTCCGCGTCATGGGCAACCACAGCGAGCTCGAGCAGGAGATTGCGAGCTTCCAGCGTCGCCTGCTCACCTATCTCTCGCTGTTCGGCGTCGGCATGATCGCCATCAATGCCATCGCCATCCTGCTGGGTCTCCAGCCTTTGCGCCGGGTCCGCAATGCGCTCGCAATGGTGCGCGAGGGCACCGCGCAGCGGCTCGACGGCAGCTTCCCGGCCGAGATTGAGCCGCTGGCCAACGAGACCAATGCGCTGATCGAGAACAACAGGCGCATCGTCGAGCGCTCGCGCACGCAGGTCGGCAATCTTGCCCATTCGCTGAAGACGCCCTTAGCCGTGCTGATCAATGAAGGCCGCGCGCTCGGCGGCGCCAAGGGCCAGTTGATCGCCGAGCAGGTTACTTCCATGCAGAAACAGGTCGACCATTATCTGCAGCGCGCCCGCGTCGCCGCGCAGCGCGACAGCGTCGTTTTCCGCACGCCGGTTTCGCCGCTGGTCGAGCGCATGGTGCGCGTGTTGCGGAAACTCAATCCGCAAACCAGGCTGACGCTGTCGCTGCCGCCGGCGGAGATCGTCTTTGCCGGCGAGCGCGAGGACCTAGAGGAACTGCTCGGCAACCTGCTCGATAATGCGATGAAATGGGCAAAGAGCGCCGTTGCCGTTTCGGTCGCGCTTTCACCGGGGATGAGCAATGTGTTCGAAATCGTTATAGAGGATGATGGCCCCGGCATTCCCGAGGACAGCGCACGGGAAGTTTTGAAACGTGGCAAAAGACTCGACGAGACGAAGCCGGGAACAGGGCTCGGGCTGGCCATTGTCGCCGACCTCGTCAACGAGTATGGAGGCTCGCTGGCGCTGGAACGGTCTGGCATGGGCGGCTTGAGGGCGGCGGTGGGATTGCGGAGCCTTCAATGATGTTTTTTATCGATTTGCGAGCAGCGGCCGACGGCCAAATTTCCGACAAATATCAACACTATGGGCTCGACATCCTCCCCGATGACGCGGCCCCCCGCTCAAGAGAACCGGTTATTGGCATGAAGATCCGCGTCGTGCTCGTTTCCGCCCTGCTTGCCGTTTCCGGCTGCACGACGCTGGACAGGGGCGGGCCAAGCTCTGCGGTCACACCTGTTTCCACGCCGCCCGCCGGCGGCAAGGTCTCGACCGGCATCGTCTCGGCCATGAATGGCGGGCTTATCGGCGGGTCCGTCGGCTCGGGCCTCAGCGATGCCGAAAAGCGCAAGGGCCTGGAAGCGGAATACAAGGCGCTGGAATACAACACCAGCGGCCAGAAGGTGACGTGGAAGAGCGACAACTCCTCGCATTATGGCGAGGTCGTCGCCGCCCAGCCTTACAGGGTCGGCTCGCAGGATTGCCGCCAGTACACCCACACCGTCTATACGAGCGGCGCGGGTGTCACCGCGCGCGGCACCGCCTGCCGCAATGCCGACGGCAGCTGGACGCCGCTGACCTAGAAAGGAACCCGGCCGGCCCGGTTATTCGGTCGGATTGACCTCGATCAAGGTCGGACGGCGCGTCTGCCGTCAAAGCGTCGCAGTACGTCCGTGTTGGCAGGGCACGGCTCTGCCTTTATTGGAAGGGCCATGCTGTTCTGGGTCATAGCCGCAATCCTCACGCTGGGCGCCAGCCTGGCCGTGCTGTTGCCGCTTACCGGCGGCATGAAAGGCGCGTCGCCGGCCGGCGATCACGATCTCGAAGTCTATCGCGACCAGCTGTCCGAGCTCGACCGCGACATGGCGCGCGGCCTGATCCAGCCTGGGGAGGCCGAGGAGGCGCGTGCCGAGATCGGCCGGCGCATCCTGCGCCTGGCCGCGGCCGTGCAGCCGGACGCGGCAATACCCAAGCCTGCGCGCAGCGCCAGGTGGGTCGCCAGCGTGGCCGTGCTTGCGGTTCCCCTGCTGAGCTGGGGGCTCTACGGAATGCTCGGCTCTCCCGATCTGCCTTCGCAGCCGCTGGCCGAACGTCTGGCCAAGAACCCGGCCGATGCCTCGGTCGACGAGCTGGTCGCCCGCGCCGAAGCCCATCTCGCCGCCAATCCTTCGGACGGCAAGGGCTGGGACGTGCTGGCGCCGATCTATCTTCGGCTGCAGCGTTTTCCCGACGCCGTGACCGCCTATCGCAACGCCATCCGCCTCGACGGCGACAGCGCCGTGCGCCAGTCGGGTCTCGGCGAAGCGATCGCCAGCGCGGCCGGCGGCATTGTTTCGGCAGACGCCCAAAAAGCCTTCGAGGCGGCCCTGAAGCTCGATCCGGCCAACGCCAAGGCGAATTTCTACCTGGCGGTGGGCCTGGCACAGGAAGGCAAGAAGGCCGATGCCGTTGCCGCCTGGCAAAAGATGCTCGGCCAGCTCGCGCCGGATTCGCCCTGGCGCAGCGCCGTCCGGCAGGCGCTTGCCGAGGCGGGCGGCCCGGCTGTCGCCGATGCAGCGCCGGCCAACGGCCCCGACGCGCAGCAGGTGGAAGCCGCGCAACAGATGTCGCCGCAGGACCGGCAGGCGATGATCGAGACTATGGTCGCCGGTCTCGACGACAAATTGAAGCAGAATCCCCGCGACGAGGAAGGATGGATGCGGCTCATCCGTTCCTATGTAGTGCTTGGCAAGGCCGACCAGGCGCGCGACGCGCTCGGTCGCGCTGTCGCCGCCTTTGGCGCGGACAGTGAACAGGCCAAGAAATTCACCGCCTTCGCCGCCTCGCTCGGCGTCACGGCGACGGAGTAAGGCAATGACGCGCAAGCAGAAGCGATTGTCGGTGATCCTGGCGGGGCTGGCTTTCCTCGGCGCCGCTGCCGGGCTCACCTTCTATGCGCTGGGACAGAAGGCCTCCTATTTCTACATGCCGGCCGACCTCGCCACGGCAAGCGTGCCGCCGGGACAGCGCATCCGGCTCGGCGGTCTCGTCGAGAAGGGCACCATCATGCGCGGGCAAGGCGCCACCGTCGCCTTCTCGGTCACCGACAAGCAGAAATCGGTCAAGGTCACCTATACCGGCATCTTGCCCGATCTGTTCCGCGAGGAGCAGGGCGTCATCACCGAGGGCGCTTTCGGCCCGGACGGCGTCTTCGTTGCCGACAGCGTCTTGGCCAAGCATGACGAGCGCTACATGCCCAAGGAAGTCGCCGACGGCCTGAAGGCCAAGGGCGTTTGGCAGGAAAGCACGAACTGATGAGCAGGTTCCGTAAAAGTGCCACGCGGTTTTGCGATCAGAACCTGCGAGGGAACAGGTAACCAATGGTCGAGACCGGACATTTCGCGCTTGTGCTCGCCTTCGCGCTGTCGCTGGTGCAGATGCTGGTGCCGCTGGTCGGCGCCCGCACCGGCAACCAGCGGCTGATGGCGGTTGGCGGTCCGGTCACGGTCACCGGTTTCGCGCTGACCGCGCTGTCTTTCGCCGCATTGGCAAGTGCCTATGCCGGCTCGGACTTCTCGGTGGCGAGCGTTTGGGAGAACTCCCATTCACTGCAGCCGATGATCTACAAGATCACCGGCACCTGGGGGAATCACGAAGGCTCGATGCTGCTTTGGGTGCTGATCCTGACCTTCTTCGGGGCGCTCGTCGCCGTCTTCGGCAACAATCTGCCGTCGACGCTCAAGGCCAATGTGCTGGCCGTGCAGGGCATGATCGGTGCCGCCTTCTTCCTGTTCATCCTGGCGACATCGAACCCGTTCATCCGCCTCAACCCGGCGCCGATCGAGGGCCGCGACCTCAATCCGATCCTGCAGGACCTCGGCCTGGCCATCCACCCGCCGATGCTCTACCTCGGCTATGTCGGCTTCTCGATCTGCTTCTCTTTCTCGGTCGCGGCGTTGATCGAGGGGCGCATCGACGCCTCCTGGGCACGCTGGGTGCGGCCCTGGACGCTGGTCGCCTGGATGTTTTTGACCGGCGGCATCGCGATGGGTTCCTACTGGGCTTATTACGAGCTCGGCTGGGGTGGCTTCTGGTTCTGGGACCCGGTCGAGAACGCTTCCTTCATGCCCTGGCTCGCCGGCACCGCGCTGCTCCATTCGGCCATCGTCATGGAGAAGCGCTCGGCGCTGAAGATCTGGACACTGCTCTTGGCCATCCTGACGTTCTCGCTGTCGCTGCTCGGCACCTTCCTGGTGCGTTCCGGCGTGCTGACCTCCGTGCACGCCTTCGCCACCGATCCGGCGCGCGGCGTCTTCATCCTGTGCATCCTGACGCTGTTCATCGGCGGCTCGCTGGCGCTGTTTGCGCTGCGCGCCTCGCGGCTGACGGCGGGCGGCCTGTTCCATCCGATCTCGCGCGAGGGTGCGCTGGTGCTGAACAATCTCTTTCTCACCACCGCCACCGCAACGGTGCTGGTCGGCACGCTCTACCCGCTGGCGCTGGAGGCGCTGACCGGAGGCAAGATCTCGGTCGGCGCACCGTTCTTCGATCTGACCTTCGGCCCGCTGATGCTGCCGCTACTGGCGATCGTGCCGTTCGGCCCCTTGCTCGCCTGGAAGCGCGGCGACATCATTGCCGCCTCGCAGCGGCTGATGGCGGCCTTCGCTTTGGCGATCGCCGCAATGCTGGTCACCGGCCTGTTCATCGACGGCGCCTCGGTTTTCGCAGCGCTCGGCGTCGGCCTCGCCGTCTGGCTGGTCGTCGGCGCGTTGACCGACCTTGCCGTCAAATCCGGCTTCGGCTCCGTGGCGCCGGCCGCCATGCTTCGCCGCTTCGCCGGCCTGCCGCGCTCCGTCTTCGGCACGGCATTGGCCCATCTCGGCCTCGGGCTGACGTTGCTCGGCATCGTCGGCACGCTCTGCTTCGGCACGGAGAAAATCCTCAGCATGCATCCCGGCGAGACGGTGGAACTCTCCGGCCACACGCTGCGCTTCGAAGGGCTCTCCCCGCAAAAGGGTCCGAACTTCACCGAAGATCGCGGCCGCTTCATGCTTATGGGCGCCGACGGCAACGCCGATGGCACGATTACCTCTGCAAAACGCTTCTATCCGGTGCGCCAGACGGTGACGACGGAGTCCGGCATCAGGACTCTGGGCTTGAGCCAGCTTTATCTGTCGCTCGGCGACGAGAACAATGACGGCTCCGTCGTCGTGCGCCTCTGGTGGAAGCCGCTGGTGACGCTGATCTGGGGCGGCGGTATGGTGATGATGGCGGGCGCCGCCATGTCGCTGCTCGACCGCCGCCTGCGCGTCGGCGCGCCGGCAAAGCGGCGCAAGCCTGCAGTAGCGGCAGCGGCCTCGCCATGAGGGCAAGATTTTCACTCGCCTCGCTGATCCTGCTGCTGGCGCTGTTCTTCGCCGGCGCAGCCCAGGCGGTGAAGCCTGATGAAGTGCTGCAGGACCCGGCGCTGGAGGCGAGGGCGCGTGCGCTGTCCGAAGGCCTGCGCTGCATGGTCTGCCAGAACCAGTCGATCGACGAATCCGACGCCGATCTTGCCCGCGACCTGCGCATCCTCGTGCGCCAGCGCCTCGCCGCCGGCGACACCGACCAGCAGGTGCTGGACTATATCGTCTCCCGCTATGGCGAATTCGTGCTGCTCAAGCCGCGCTTCAGCCTGCGCAACGCGCTTTTGTGGGGCACGCCGGTGCTTCTGCTTATCGCAGGCGGCATCTTCATCGTATTCAGCGCCCGCTCGCGCCGCCCCGCATCGACCGCGCTTTCGGCCGAAGAGCAGGCCGCGCTGGACAAGATGCTTAGAGATTAACGCACATGAATTGCGGACCTCGGAGGTTGGCCGAGACCCCTGTGTCGTCGTCATCCACGGGCGAAGCAAGGAGCGAAGCGACGCGCGCAGACCCGAGGATCCATTCCGTGATTTCGAGGCGTCGCGGCCGTCCAGAATTTCCGCTCTGCTGCAACCCTCGCGCGAGGTAACGGCATGGATTCCAGGGTCTCCGCGACGGAGCTTCGCTCCTGCTTCGCCCTGGAATGACGAAGTCGCGGGTGCTGACGCCAAGCCTCC
>NZ_VFWS01000107.1:0-17388 GCF_006443065.1 Mesorhizobium sp. B1-1-5
CGGCGATCGGCGGGCTTTTCAGGTCATTGCCGATGCGGGTCACCGCCGTTTCCATCATCCGGTAGGGCGCGGTCAGCCGGCGCAGCGACCAGATCGACATGATGACGATCAAACCGGCGATCAGCGAGTAAAGCGGCAGGCTGTCGAGGCTCAGAATCGGTCCCGCCGGCGTGATCGGTTCGGTGAAATTCAGCCACTGCCCGTCGGAAAAGCGCAGCGAGGCGGTCAGCTTGTCGCTTTGCGCGAAATCCGCGGCCAGGACCAGCAGGTCGCGCTCGACCTGGCCGACATCCTTGTTCACCGCCTGCCCGTCCGGGACATCGGCCTCCTGGGTGGCCGGATCGCGGCGCACGCGCGCATCGGTGATGCCGAACTTCGACAGGCGGCCGACCAAGATGTCCTCCAACTCGGCAAGCTGGTCGTCGCCGGCGATCGAAGAGGTGACGGCGGGCGTGTCCGAAACCGTCAGCGCATAGGTCGAGTTGAACAGGCCGGAGGCGGTCGCCTTGCGCTCTTCGGGCGTGGCGTCATGCATCAGCTGCACCAGCGAATAGGCGCGGTCGTTCAACCGGTAGAGATCGACGACGCTATTGGCGGCGGCCCGATCCCGCGCGACGATGTAAAGCGTCGTCACCTGGCTGAGCATGAGACCGGCAATGACGATGAGCAGCACCCAGACTGGCAGGGTCTGCGGCAGAAAGCGTCTCATTCGGATGTCGTCTCGGGCAGGAACTGATAGCCGCCGCTGCGCACGGTCAGGATCAGTTTCGGCGTTTTCGGATCGTCTTCCATCTTGCGGCGGAGGCGGCTCACCAGAATGTCGACGCTGCGGTCGAAGCTATAGCCGGTGTCGCCGCCGGACAGCTCGATCAGCTGCTCACGGGTAAGCACGCGCTGCGCGCTCCTGACGAAGGTCTGCAGCAGGTTGAACTCCGCCATCGTCAGCTCAACCCGGACGTCGTCGGGCGCCGTCAGGCGGCGGCGCGCGCAATCCATGGTCCAGCCGGCAAAGCGGTAGACCTGCCTGGCGGCGGGCCGACGCGGCTCGGCGCTGCCGTTGCGTCTCAGCACGGCGCGGATGCGGGCCAACAGCTCGCGCGGATCGAAGGGCTTGGGCACGTAGTCGTCGGCGCCCATTTCCAGGCCCACCACGCGGTCGGTCGTTTCGGTGACCGCGGTCAGCATGATGATCGGCGTAGTATAGTTGGCGCGGATCTCGCGGCAAAGCTCAAGTCCGCTTTTGCCGGGCAACATCACGTCGAGAACGATCAGGTCGACCGGCGTGCGGCGCAGGACCGCTTCCATCTCGGTACCGTCGCCGGCCACCGTCGTGTGCAGCCCTCGCTTCTGGAAGAACTCCTGCAGCAGGTCGCGTATGCCCTTGTCGTCGTCGACGATCAGTATGTGCGCATCGGATTTCACTCGAAACCTATCATTCTTTTGCCGGCTCTTGCTGGATATCCGTTCGAGGCAACCCACACGATAGAATTCGGGCCACATCTTGGCCAGTGGCCGCGATTGCCGTGCCGGCTGGGTTCCCAGAAACAATCCAGAAACAAAATTCTACAATCGAGAAAAACTGGTGAAAAATTTCAAGGGCATAACCGATGCCGTGGCGGTCAGATCATCGGCTGCGACGCAAGTTTCCGGAGTAACGGACAAGACCAATGCAGAGGTTCTGGATCAGCGTGATGGGTGCTTTGCTCAGCATATCGCTCATCACAGCCGCAGACGGCGCCTCCACTGCAAAGGTCGCCGCCCCGCTCACCCGGACCGAGCGCTGCACCAATCTGAGCCGTCAGGTTGACGAAGCTCTCGAAACGCATGCCGCGGCAACGCAGGTCACCGCGGCGAAGGCACTGCAAAGAAAGGGAAACCGGTTCTGCGCCAACAAGAAACAGGCACAGGGGATCCGGATGCTCGCAAATGCTTTGAAGCTGCTTGGAGTGGCACCGATCGATCCCGTTCAGTGACACTCATCCAGACCCGCAAGAAAAGGAAATGAAGCCATGAAGAAGTCCATCCTCTCCGCCCTCGGCCTCGGTGTTGCTCTCGCCTTCGCGATGCCGGCGCTCGGCAACGCGGCCGCCACGACGACCGCTGCTCCGGCTGCTTCGACCGCGACCACGACGCCTGCTCCGGCGGACAGCATGGCTGCGAAGCCGATGAAGAAAGCCGCTGCCAAGAAGGCCTGCAAAGTGACCAAGACGCACAAGTGCCCGGTCAAGAAGAAGGCGTCGGCTGCGAAGCCCGCTGCTGCTGCGAAGCCGGCTGCCAAGAAGCCCTGATCCAGCGCTCGGCGCCACTAGATGAAGCCGCTCCAGTCGATTTCGGCAGGGGCGGCTTCGGCGGGACCCCGAAACCGGCAGGTTTCCACCGCATTCAGTCTATCCTTAACCTGATTGCAATGCCGGTGCTGTAGGACAATCCGCATGAAGAAGCGGTTTTCGTCGCTGATGCGTTCGCTGACCCTCGGCGGCCTGATCGCCACCGCGGCGGCACGATCGTTGATCATCTTTACCGCAAGCCCCGTGCCGGATCCCGCCAGCGGCAGGACCGAGCCCGAGCTGTTCGCTCCGCTGATCTCCTCAAGCTTCGACTACATCACGCCGGCGCAGTCCTGGGTCCTGATCCTGCTGACCGGCTCGACCGTGATCGGCCTTGTCGGCTGGATGTTCTTCGCCTTCGTCGAACGCGGCTCCGACATGGATGGCAGTGCAGGTTCCGGCAGATCGGGCACCGCGTTGCGCCGCCAGGTCGGGCGCCAGGGCCGTTGACCCTTCGGCAGTGATTCCCCACATAGGGCTGATGGTCCAGGCCGGCATTACCCGCGCGTGGAATTGGACGTATATTTGCTGCGTGACAGAATGAGAGCGAGAGAGCCCAGTTCTCGCTGGTGGATCCGATGCCCGAAACCGTCCTCAAACCCCGCACTAAGACACAGCCGAAAACCGAGCGGCCGAAGCTCTACAAGGTCATCCTTGTCAATGACGATTTCACGCCGCGCGAGTTCGTGGTGACGGTGCTCAAGGGCGAATTCAAGCTCAGCGAGGATCAGGCGCATCGCGTCATGATCACCGCGCATACGCGCGGCGTGTGCGTCGTCGCGGTGTTTACGCGCGATATCGCCGAGACCAAGGCGACGCGGGCGACCGACGCCGGCAAGGCCAAGGGCTATCCGCTGCTGTTCACCACAGAACCGGAAGAGTAGGGGCGGAGCGCTTCCCTTCTCCCCTTGTGGGAGAAGGTGGCCGCGAAGCGGCCGGATGAGGGGTGCTCCAGGGAACGCTGACGCCTCACTCCGCTGGAACACCCCTCATCCGTCTCGGCGCTGCGCGCCGATCCACCTTCTCCCACAAGGGGAGAAGGAAGAAGGTGGCGTCACCGCCCTTCGCGATACCACATCGAGCCGATGGCGAGCAGCAGCAGGCCGAGGCCGAGGAAGCCGCCGAACAGCGGCACGCGCGACACGGCCTTGAGCGTGCTGTCGTCGGTGGTGCGCAGGCCGATCCAGTCGTCGCCCGATGCGGCCGCTGAAGAGCGGACGGGAACGATCGACGGCAGTGTCAAGCCGCCGGCGAGATTGCCGAGCGTCGACGACGGAGCCAGCCGCCGAACGCTGCCGCCGGTCGCCTCGGCGGGCGCCTTCAGCCGATCCTCGGTCGAGATCACGTCGGAAAATTCCGGCGCGTTGATCGGGCCGACATGGGCAAGCGCGGTAAGGTCGCCATTGCCGATCTGGTAAAGGCCGATCTCGCCGGTCTGCAGGCTGCCGGTGAAAATGCCGGGTTCGGCTTTCTCGAGCTTCACCGTCACCGCCTTGCCGGACGGCGTGATGACCTGGGCGGGACCGGGATCGTCGCTCATCGTCTGGCGGCGGATTTCAAGCATCATGCCGCGGCCGTCGGCGGTTAGCCGTTCTTCTTCCAGTTCCGGCTCCTTCATCAGCCAGTGGGCGATGCGGCGATAAAGCTGGACATGCGGCCCGCCGCCCTCGAAGCCGCGGGCCCACAGCCAGCCCTGATCGGACAGGAGCATGCCGACACGGCCTTCGCCCTTGCGATCGAGCAGGAGCAGGGGCCGATCGTCGGCGCCTTTCATCACCACTTCGCCTTCCGGGTTCTTGACGCCGATGGTGCGGAACCAGCGACTCCAATGCGGCGGCTCGCTTGCCGAGCCGTCGAGCCCGCGCGTCACCGGATGGCGCTGGCCGAGATCGGTCAAGCGCGGATAGAAGGCCTTGTCCACCACCTCGCCGGTCGGCATGGCCGGCAGCGCGGCATTGAGCGGCGTGCGGGCAATGGAGTTCTCGCCGGCATATTCGGGGCCGGCGGCAATCAGCAGCGCGCCGCCCTTTTCGACATATTCGGAGATGTAGTCGTAATAGAGGATCGGCAGCACGTCGCGGTGCTGGTAGCGGTCGAAGATGATCAGATCGAAATCCTTGATCTTCTCGACGAACAGCTCGCGCGTCGGGAAAGCGATCAGTGACAGCTCGTTGATCGGCGTGCCGTCCTGTTTTTCCGGCGGGCGCAGAATGGTGAAGTGGACGAGATCGACCGACGCGTCCGACTTCAAAAGGTTGCGCCAGGTGCGCTCGCCGGCATGCGGTTCGCCGGAAACCAGGAGCACGCGCAGGTTTTCGCGGATGCCGTCGACCAGGGCAATCGCCCGGTTGTTGGCGTCGGTCAGTTCGCCGGGCTCCCGGTCGATGCCGAGCTGGACGATGTTGCGGCCGGCATTGGGTATGGTGACCGAGAGCTTCATTGGCTGGCCGACGGTCGCGTGCTCGACCGAGACCTGCTCGCCATTGACCGAGACGCGCACGTCCACCGGAGCACCATCGCCTTCCGTCGAGATGACGCGGTAGGTCATGTCGAGCGGCTTGCCGACGAGACCGAAGCGCGGCGCGTTCTCGAAGCGGATGCGGCGGTCCTTCTCATGCTCGTTGCCGGTGATCAGCGCATGCAGCGGCGCGTTGAACTCCGGCGCGCCGGCCGGCGCATCATGCACCTCGCCATCGGTGATCATGATCGCGCCGCCGATGCGCGACGGCGGCACGTCACGGAAGGCGCCCTCCAGCGCGCTGAACAGCCTGGTCTCGGTGCGCTCGTCGGCGGCTTCGGACTTGCCGGCCTCGACGACGCGGACATCGAACTGCTTGAAGCGGGCAAGACGCTGCTGCAGGCCGGCCAGCGCTTCGTCGGTCTGCTTGGTGCGGTCGCCGATGTCCTGGCTCTGGCTGCGGTCGACGACGAGGGCGACGACGCTCTTCAGCGCCTCGCGCTCCTCGGCGAGGAAAACAGGATTGAGCAATGAAGCGGCGAGCGCGAGCAGCGCGATGAAGCGAAGCGCCGAGCCGCGTTGGCGGAACCACAGGCCGACAAGCGCCAGCAAAAGCAGCGGCACGAAGAGCAGGCCGAAGAGCGGCCAGGAGAGAAGCGGTTCGAAGGAGAGCGACCAGTTCATGCGCTACTGCCCCAGACGTTCGAGCAGCACGGGCACATGCACCTGATCGGACTTGTAGTTGCCGGTCAGCATATACATCATGATGTTGACGCCGGCGCGCAGCGCGTAGATGCGCTGCATCGGATCCGGCGGCACGGTCGGCAGCATCGGATCGCCGTTCTCGTCGATGGCCCAGGCGCCGGCGAAATCATTGGCGGTGATCATGATCGGCGAGACGCCGTCGCCGGTGCGCACGGGGCGGTTCTCGGTGTTGCTGGCGTCGAGCGAGGCCTCGACCCAGAGCGGGCTGCCGTTGAAGCGGCCTGGGAATTCCGGAAGGATGAAGAAGGATTTGGTCAGCACGTGGTCCGACGGCACCGGCTCCAGCGGCGGCACGTTGAGATTACCCAGGATGTCGCGCAGCCGCTCGGTCGCCGGGCTTGCCGAGCCGGCGCCGATGCCGTTCGAAAACTGGTCGCGCGTATCGAACAGAACCGTGCCGCCCTGCTGCATATAGGCGTCGATGCGGGCGATCGCCGCCTGGCTGGGCATAGGCGCCGTCGCATCGATCGGCCAATAGATCAGCGGGAAGAAGGACAGCTCGTCCTTGGCGATGTCGACGCCGGCCGGCGGGCCGGGCTCAAGCGCGGTCTTCTCGATCAGGAAACGGGTGAGGCCCTCGAGGCCGGCGCGGCTGATCGAATCGACGCCGGGCTCGCCGGTGATCACATAGGCGATGCGGGTTTTCGAAATATCCTCGATCGCCTGGGTGTCGCCGGGCTTGGAATCGTCGGCGCGGGCAAGATCGGCATGGCCGAAGAGGCCGCCCAGCACGACTAGGACCGCCGCGGCGGTCGCCGCCGTGCCTGCGCGGCGCGGCCGGCGCGTCAGCAGGCCGCCCATCCAGAACACGGCCAAGGTGTCGAGCACCATCAACAGGAGCGCGATGGCGACCAATGGCCCCTTGAGATTCTCCGATTCGTCGAAGGCGTAGGGGATAGCAGTCACCGGCAGCGAAACCTGCGGGCGCGCCAGCGGCGCGAATGTGCTCGAAGCATCGAGAAGATTATGAGCGAACACGCCGGTCTCCGAGCCGTAAAGGCCCGGCGGGTTTTCCAGCGTCACCGGCAGCGGACCGGCGCCGGGCACCAGCGGCCGCGCATCCGGCGAGGGCGGCGTCAGCGTGCCGTCGGCACCGATCATGCGATAGGGGGCGAGCGACGCGGCGGTGGCCTCGGCATTGGCGATCGCGGCGCCCTGGTTGCGCGACAATTGCACGACACGCCGCAGCATCTCGACGAAGCTGCCGGAGATCGGCAGGTTCGACCAGGTCGCCTCGGGCGTGACATGGAAGAGCACCAGCGTGCCCTTGTCCTTCTTCATGCCCGTCACTAACGGCGTGCCGTCGGCAAGCGTGGCCCAGGTACGCTCGACGATGTCGGGCGTCGGCTCGGCCAGGACCTGCCGGCTGACCGTCACCTCGGAGGGCGGGGAAAGATCGGCAAAGGGACCGCTCTTCGGGAATTCGGTCACTGCCTGCGGCGTCGTCCACGACAGCGCGCCGCCCAGCGCGCGCTCGCCGCTGCGCAGCCTGACCGGCAAAAGGTCGTCGTCATTGCCGGCCGCCGCAAGGCGGGGACCGGCAAAACGGACCAGCGTGCCGCCCTTGTCGACCCAGTCGACCAGCCGCTGCTTGACCTGCGCCGGGATGGTGCCGACGTCGGCCATGATGATCATCGCCGGCTTCTGGTCGAGAAGCTGCGGAATGGCGTCGGCGAGATCGGCGCTCGACGGCTCGACTAGGTCGGCAAAGGGCTGCAGGGCGCGGCGGATGTAATAGAGCGGCGACAGAAGCGGCTGCGCCTGGTCGGCCTCGGCCTGCGACAGAAGGCCGACGCGGCGGCGTTTCGAGCTCTCGTCCAGCACGCGCACGGCGCCGGCCTGGTGCTCGCCGTCCAGCGCGATCGAAGCGAAATCGTTGCGCAGCTCGAACGGGACCGCCATTGTTCCCGTGGCAGTGGCTTCGCCCGGCGCGAAGGTCAGCGTCGCATCGGCGATGCGGCGGCCCTTGTCGTCGAAGGCGCCAGCGGTGACCTGCGCCGGCGCCGGATTGCCCGGCGCGCGAATGGCGGTCAAAGCAAAACCATCGACCTGGTTGTCGGCGCCGATCAGGCCGGTCACGGAAGGCCGGTCGGACGTGGCCCAGACCAGCCGTTTTGCGTTGTTTTCGAGCAGCGTCCTGAAAGCGGCCTCGTCGCCTTTGGCGGCAAGCCCATCGGCGAGCACGGCAACGCTGGCGCCCGGCAGACGCTCCAACGCGGAGGCGACGCGGGCGTAGACGGCGGGCCTGTCGGTGGGAATTGGCCGCGGCTTGGCGGCGCGCAGGTGATCGAGCGCGGCCGAGGCGTCGAAAGGACCGATCTCGGTGTTGGGCTTCTCGGCGGTGAAGGCGATGACGACCGGCACGCCGTTCGAGCCGGCATCTGCGATCAGCCGCTCGGCGGTGGCCACGCGCTTGTTCCAGTCGGCGGCGCTCGCCCAGCCATTGTCGACGACAAGCGCCAGGGCGGCGCCTTCCGCCGGCAGTTTTTCGCGCGGATTGAAGACCGGCTCGGCCAGCGCCATCACGATGAGCGCCGCCATCAGCAAGCGAAGCAGCGTCAGCCACCATGGGCTTTGCTGCGGGGTTTCTTCGCGCCTCAAGACCCGAGCGAGGATTCTCAGCGGCGGGAAGACCTCCGTCTGCGGCCTGCGCGGGGTGAGGCGCAGCAGCCACCAGATCACCGGCAGGGCCAGAAGGCCCCACAGCACCATGGGCGCCCCGAAGGAAAGCGGCAGCCAGCTCATGCGACCGACCTTCCGAAATTGGTGCCGTCGGCGGTCATCGCCATGTGGACGCGTACCAGCGCCTCGGAGGCGAGGCGGTCGGTGTGGTTGACGGTGTAGCTCCAGCCGAGACGCTTGCACCAGGCGGCCAGTTCGTCGCGGCGGGCCTTGTAAAGCAGGCGGTATTCCTCGGTCAGCATCTCGGCGCGGCCGGCGGTCAGCTTGTCGCCGGTCTCGGGATCAGTGAACTCGGTGCGGCCGGCATAGGGGAAGGTTTCCTCGGCCGGATCGGCCACCTCGATCAGATGCGCGCGCACGCCGTGGCGGGCGAGCACGTCGAGCCATGCCATCGTTTCCTCGACCGGATCGAGGAAATCGCTGACCAGCACGATGTCGCAGAAGCGGCGGATGGCCGACAGATCCGGCTTGGCGGGAAGCGCGGCGGAGTGGCCGAGCTGGGCGGCGATGCGTTCGGCGCCATTGCGGGCGGTGAACGGGTCCGTCAGGCCCGGCCAGGCGATGCGCTCGCCGCTGCGCGACAAGAGCTCGGCCAGGGCGAGCGCCAGCACCAGCGCGCGCGATTGCTTGGAGACGCTTGCCGCGGCGGATTTGTAGAGCATGGAAGGCGAGGGGTCGGCCCAGAGCCAGACGGTGTGCGCGGCTTCCCATTCGCGGTCGCGCACATAGGTGTGGTCGTCCCTGGCGGAGCGGCGCCAGTCGATGCGCGAGGAATCGCCTTCGACATAGGGCCGGAACTGCCAGAAATTCTCGCCGATGCCGCGCTTGCGGCGGCCATGCCAGCCGGCGATCACCGTGTTGACGATACGGCGCGCCTCGACCAGCAGGTCCGGCACCAATGAAGCCCGCAACCGGCCGCGGGCGAGCGCGTCGCGCGTCGCAACCGGTGCCTGGACCTCGCCTATTCGACCCATCAGATGCCTTTTGCCAGCTTCGCCACCACGTCGCGCACGGAAGTGCCTTCGGCGCGGGCGGCGAAAGTCAGCGCCATGCGATGCTGCAGCACCGGTTCGGCCAAGGCGCGAACGTCGTCGACCGAAGGCGCCAACCTGCCATCATATAGGGCGCGGGCGCGGGCGCACAGGGTCAGCGCCTGGCTGGCGCGGGGGCCCGGCCCCCAGGCGACGTGCTTGTCGGTCTCGGCATTGCCCTGGCCGGGCCGGGCCGAGCGCACCAGCTTGAGGATCGCCTCGACGACGCTTTCCGGCACCGGCATGCGGCGGATCAGCGTCTGGATTTCCCTCAGCCGTGCCGACTGCAGCACATTGTCGGCCTTGGCTTCGTCGACGCCGGTGGTTTCCAGCAGGATGCGGCGTTCCGCCTCGATCTCCGGATAGAGGATGTCGACCTGCATCAGGAAACGGTCGAGCTGAGCCTCGGGGAGCGGATAGGTGCCTTCCTGTTCCAGCGGGTTCTGCGTCGCAAGCACGTGGAAGGGCGCCGGCAGGTCGTGGCGGGCGCCGGCGATGGTGACGTGATATTCCTGCATCGCCTGCAGCAGCGCCGATTGCGTGCGCGGCGAAGCGCGGTTGATCTCGTCGGCCATCAGCAATTGCGTGAAGATCGGCCCGGAAATGAAGCGGAAGGACCGCTTGCCGAACTCGTCCTGCTCCATCACCTCGGAGCCGAGGATGTCCGAAGGCATCAGGTCGGGCGTGAACTGGACGCGGCGCGAATCGAGGCCAAGCACGATACCCAGTGTCTCGACCAGCTTGGTCTTGGCGAGGCCCGGCACGCCGACCAGCAGCGCATGACCGCCGGCCAGCAGCGCCACCAGCGTGCGCTCGACGACCGCCTCCTGGCCGAAGATCACCCTGCCGACCGCGTCGCGGATCCTGGAGATATCGGCCAGCGCCTTTTCGGCTTCCTCGATCATCGCTTTTTCGCTGATCGGGCTTTCCTTGATCATCACGCTCATGCCGTTCGATCCTTGTGGTTGGAAATGCCGGCCTGCACTCTCGATGCCGCAGAATGCCGCGATTCGGCCTCACCTGGCGCCTGTAATTGAACTTAAATCACAGACTCGGGCGGACAAGGCTGACAATCGGGACAACAGTGACTATTTCGTGACCATGGCCGAACGCAGCGAACATCGTGAACAAACGCCCGACGAACAGAGCGCTGGCGAGCACAGCTTGAGCAAACAGAGTATGATCGGCGCCACAGAGGCGCGCGGCCTGGAGGCGCTGATCTCCCGCGCGGCCCGGGCCGGCAAGGGGCCGGCGCCGGTCGAGCGCTGGAATCCGGAGTTCTGCGGCGACCTCGACATGGAGATCAAGGCCGACGGGACCTGGTTCTATCTCGGCACGCCGATCGGCCGCATGCCGCTGGTGCAGCTCTTTTCCAGCGTGTTGCGCAAGGATGCCGACGGCAAGACCTATCTGGTGACGCCGGTCGAGCGGGTCGGGATCCGCGTCGTCGACGCGCCCTTCATCGCCGTCGAAATGAACGTGTCCGGGAGCGGGAAAGATCAGGTCGTCACCTTCCGCACGAATGTCGGCGATGTCGTCGCCGCCGGCCCCGGCCATGCGCTGCGCTTCGTCGACGAGGACGAAACCGGCGGACTGAAACCCTATGTGCTGGTGCGCGGACGACTGGAAGCGCTGGTGGCGCGTCCGGTGATGTATGAACTGGTCGAACATGGCGAGGAGATCGACATCGGCGGCAAGGCGATGTTCGCCATCCGCTCGGGCGGCGAGGTCTATCCGATCATGCCGGCCGAGAAGCTGAAGCGGCTGAGCGCGTGATGGACCAGGTGACGCCGGCGGCATTTTCGGTCGCGGATTTTCGGACGCGCGTCGCGGCGCAGGCAGCGATCGTTCCCGGCGACGATTTCGGCGACCATCGCTTCAATCCCGGCCATCCCAGGCTCAAACACCTCAAGCCGTTGCGCGACGCGGCGGTGCTGATTCCCGTGGTCGACCGCGCCGAGGGCGCCATGGTGCTGCTCACCAAGCGCGCCGAGAAGCTGCGCAGCCATTCCGGCCAGGTCGCCTTTCCAGGCGGCACCATCGATGCGACCGATGCAAGCCCCGAGGCAACCGCTTTGCGCGAGACCTTCGAGGAGATCGGCCTCGAACGGGATTTCGTCGAGATCATCGGCCGGATGCCCGACTACGTCGCCGGCAGCGGCTACCGCATCGTGCCGGTGCTTGCCATCGTGCGCCAGGGTTTTTCGCTGACGCTCAATGCCGATGAGGTCGACGCGGCTTTCGAGGTGCCCCTGAGTTTCCTGATGGATCCGGCCAACCATGCGCGCGACAGCCGCATGTGGAACGAGCTCGAATGGTTCTTCTACGAGATGCCCTATGGCGGCCAGCGTATCTGGGGCGTCACCGCCGGCATCATCCGCACGCTCTATGAAAGGCTTTATGGTTGACCGCTGAGGCGTCACTCTCGGGCAGGGCCGATTGGCTGGCCGACAAGCATCTGCAGAAGCTTCTTGCCGCGCTGAAGCAGGGCGGCGAGGAAGCGCGTGTCGCCGGCGGCGCGGTGCGCAATGCGCTGATCGGCCAGCCGGTCGCCGACATCGACATCGCCGCAACCACCGTGCCCGAGGAAACGGTCCGGCGCGCCGAGGCGGCCGGTTTCAAGACGGTGCCGACAGGCATCGAGCATGGCACGATCACGGTGATCGCCGGCGGCAAGCCTTATGAGGTGACGACGCTCAGGGCCGATATCGAGACCGACGGCCGGCGGGCAAAGGTGATCTTCGGGCGCGACTGGAAAGCGGACGCCGAACGGCGCGATTTCACCATCAACGCGCTCTACGCCGAAGCGGACGGAACGGTCGTCGATCTCGTCGGCGGTGTCGCCGATATAAAGGCGCGGCGGCTGCGTTTCATCGGCGACGCGGAGGCGCGCATCCGCGAGGATTATCTGCGCATCCTGCGCTTTTTCCGTTTCTTTGCCTGGTATGGCGACGGACGGCCGGACGCGGAAGGGCTGAAGGCCTGTGCCAGGCTGAAGGACGGGCTTGCCCGGCTTTCGGCCGAACGCGTCTGGTCCGAGCTGAAGAAGCTGCTGTCGGCTCCCGATCCCTCGCGCGCGCTCTTGTGGATGCGCCAGGCCGGCGTGCTCACCGCCGTGCTGCCGGAAAGCGAGAAATGGGGCATCGACGCCATCCATGGCCTGGTCAGGGCTGGAAAGGATCTCGGCTGGGCCGCCGATCCTGTGCTGAGGCTGGAGGCGATCGTCCCGCCCGATGCCGTGCGCATGAAGACGCTTGGCGAGCGGCTGCGATTGTCGAACGACGAGGCCGGCCGCCTGCGGCATTGGGCGGTGACCATCGCGCCGGATGCCAAGGTGACCGAGACCGAGCTGGCCAAGAAACTCTATTACGGCGATCGCAACGGCTATGTCGACCGCATTCGGCTGGCGCTTGCCGCCGCGCGGACGCGCGCAGTCGAGGACAATCAGGCAATGATGGAAGCCGGCGGGTTTTTACGCCTGCTCAATTTCACGCTGAGATGGGAAAAGCCGGTGTTTCCGATAAAAGGCGCCGACCTGACCGCGTTTGGCGCGTCGCCGGGACCGAAGCTCGGCGCCACGCTGAAGAACCTCGAGAAGGAATGGGTCGGGTCCGGCTTCACCCTGGAACGCGGCGTGCTGATGGAGCGCGCCGCGCAGGCTCTAGTGATCTAGACGGGCCGGAACGGCCGGTGCCTGTCAATGTATGGCCACAGGAGCGAGAGCGCGCGAGAGACTTGCTTCGCCCTTGCCGTAGACGGACGGGTCGTAATTGACCAGCGTGTCGGTGCGGGCCGTGTTGAGCAGGTCGTTCGTGATCTGCACGGGCGTCGCCTTGGTGAACTTGCTGCCGATGATCGCAGCATAGCCGGAAATGATCGGCGCGGCGAAAGACGTTCCGTAGAGCCCGGTCTTGTCACCCTCGACGCCGACCACCAGGAAGTGGCTCTGCACAGCCTGGTTGGAGCCGGCATAATTGGAATACCAGGCGAGCTGGGCCTTGTTGGCTGTGGTTCCGTTCGTCGACAGCGCGCCGACGAAGATCGCGGTCGGTTTGCCGATCAAAGCAAGGTCGAGATAGTCCTGCTGGCCACCAGTGACCCCGCCGACGGCGACCGCGTCGTTGCCGGCCGCCTTCGAGACGATGGCCGAACCTTTCGTGGCGTAGGAGATGATCGAGGACTCCTCTGGAGCCCACCAGATCTGGTTCGCGCTGTAGCCTGCGGTCGTGTACATGCCGTAGCTCAGGTTCAGCACGTTACGGCCGCTCGCCAGCGAAACGGCCGTGCCCGTCGAGAAATCCTTGGAGCGGATGGTCGCGGCCGGAGCAATCATGCTTGCCTCCTCGCGCGTCCATTCGCCGTGTCGCTGGGTCTGCACGCCGATCCCGAAATTGCCGGAAAAGCGCGAGGTGCTGCTGAAGTCGTCGACCATCGTGATGGTGACGCCCGCGCCCTTGTAGCCGGCGGCCCATGCGGCGCCGACGTCGCGGCTCATCCAGTTCTGCACCGTTTGGGTCGTCGCCCTTACGGCCGGTATCCTTGCGCTCACGCAGATGGAGCCGCCGCCATGGCAGAGCGCGGCCGTCTCGTCCGCGCCGAGGCCCTCCTGCGCCGAGGCAACGGGCGCCGAAAGGATGGCGATGGCGGCAACGAGGCCGAATTTCAGGTGACCAGCAGACATGTTCCAACTCCAGCCAAACAAGAACCAGGACGGGCGATCGCGCGTTTCGGGTCGAGATGGATTTTTCATTCGCGGCCTCCCGGCGATCAGAAAGTGAGACGATAATTCAGCCACAGATGCATGCTCTCGGGCTTGGCGCTAACCAGGTATTTCAGGGTTTCCTGCGGCGCCATCTCACCGGCCGCGAGCCGGCAATTGACGCTGTAGGAGCCCAGATCCCCGTAGTCGGCCAAGCAAGATTTCTCGGTGAGGTTTCCGCCGATGACCGACGTTACGGACAGGGACAGGGTGCTGTTCGGATTCGGATGCGCCTGGGTGAGGAAACCGAGCTTCAGGCTGGGCCCGATACTGTATTTGTTGCCTTGTTCGCCGGTCCCGAACCCCCAAAGGATGCCGGTGTTTTCGGTAACCTGGGTGAGCAGGTCGACATGCATGTCCACCCAGTTCGTGTGGTACCATTGGTTGAACGAGACCCAGCTTCCATTCTGCAGCTCATAACCGCCGGCGCCGAGCCCTCTGGCACGGTCGCTCAGCGGCGACCCCTGATGCATGCCGATCAGCGAGGTGGTCGTCATTTCCTGGGCGGTCGCGGGAGTCGCGCCCAGACATGCGCATAGCAGCAGCGCCGCCCCGCGTGATATGCCCCTCTTGCCGGATCGTTCGCGCATGCGCGAAACACCTCGCCCCACCGATCCGGTCAGCGCCTTGGGTGGCGGCGAGTTTCTCGGCCAGCCCCTGCAGCCGGATCATTTGTCCGACGGTGGCACGAATTCCGTTACCGCAAACTTAAATGAGACGACTCGAATATAAGTATCTGTTTGAAATGCCGGGCCGGTCCGGACCTTCCGGATCGACTCAGGCAAATTGGTTCGCAACTCGCGATGGAACATGCTCAGGCCCTGAGCAATCCTGATTTCGCTGCCGGTCGACTGTTCGAAGGTGAGGAGTCCCTCAGGCTGCGTCGCGGGTCTTCTGGATGCGGGAACGTATCGCCTCGATCATCGTCTCGCGGATGACGGTTTCGCCATGCGTCTCGCGCATGTGCTCGACGGCACGGCGCATCACCTCGGCTTCTTCTTCGGCACGCGTATGCCAGTCACAGCCGGGGACAAGCGACCCGCATTGGAATTCCTTCATGGGACTTTCCTTTCCTCGTTCTGCTGGAAAACCATAACACATGCGACCGGTTTCGGTTGCATCGAAGCCCGCGGCCAACTGCTTTTCTCTTCAAAAAGGAAGGCGGAGCAGTGCTGCCCCGCCTTCCTTGCCGCCTGAGAACTCGATCTGCCTTTGACGGGCAGGCCGTCACTTCATGATCTTGACGGCCTCGGCAATCTTGTTCTTGCCGCTCATATCCCAGGAGACGCGAACCTTCTCGCCGGCCTGGATGCCGGGATCCTTGAAGGCCTTGGACAGGGTGAAGGTCGATCCGTCGTCCAGAACAAGGCTCATGGCCGTTCCGTCAAAGCTCTTGACCGTACCGGTGGTGTGCTTGACCGCAGCGAACGCGGCGCCACCGGAGGCGAGAAAGGCAGCGGTCGCTGCCGTCACGATAAGCTTGCGCATGGCAGGCTCTCCTGGAAATGCGGGCACCGTTTGGGAGGCACCCGTCTCGTTCAGGGCCGTCAAGTCGCGTCGGGTCGCGGCCGACGGGAGACAAGTGATCTCCATTTCGGCCGCCGGCGCTTCCCGGCCCGACGACCTTAAATAGCTCAATTTTTTCAAAACGATATTAGACGAAAAAGAAACCCGGCCCGCCACATTGCGCGCCAAGATTCGGCGAATGGGACAGCAATGCGGCCATCGCCGCGCTCACCGGATCGTTACGGCCATTTTACCTCGGGCGGCAGGCTGGACAGGATCGAGGCGACATTGCCGCCAGTCTTCAGGCCGAAGATGGTGCCGCGATCGTGAAGCAAGTTGAATTCGACGTAGCGGCCGCGCCGGATGAGCTGTTCGTCGCGCTCGCCGTCAGTCCAGTTCCGGTTGAAGTTGCCCCGCACCAGATGGGCATAGACGACGAGAAAAGAACGTCCGACATCCTGGACGAAATTGAGATCGGCGTCCCAGCCGCCCCTGTCCTCGTCAGAATGCAGCCAGTCGAAGAAGATGCCGCCGATGCCGCGCGGCTCGTTGCGGTGCGGCAGGAAGAAATACTCGTCGCACCAGGATTTGAATTTGGGATAGTCGGCGACGGCGGCGTTCTTCTCGCAGGCGAACTGCATGGCGCGATGGAAGGCGATCGTGTCGGGATCGTCCTGGGTGCGGCGGCGGTCGAGCACCGGCGTCAGATCGGCGCCGCCACCGAACCACTGGCGCGTGGTGACGACCATGCGGGTATTCATGTGCACGGCCGGCACGTTGGGGTTCCAGGGATGTGCTATCAGCGAGATGCCGCTCGCCCAGAAGCGCGGGTCTTCCTCGGCGCCGGGAATCTGCTTCCTGAACTCGGGCGAGAATTCGCCATGGACGGTCGAGGTGTGGACGCCGACCTTCTCGAAGACGCGGCCGCGCATCATCGACATGGTGCCGCCGCCGCCGCGGCCCTCGTCGCGCTCCCAGGGGGTCTTCTCGAAATGGCCGGGCGACCATGACGCTTGCGGGCCGGTGAGTTCCTGCTCGATCTGCTCGAAAGTGGCGCAGATGCGCTCGCGCAAGGCCTCGAACCACAGACGTGCCTTCATCTTCTTCTGCTCGATGTCGGCCGGCAGGCCCACGGGAAGGTCAGGTCTTTCCAATTCGGTCTCCAGTCGCAGGCGCGCTTGCCTGACAAATGACTCGTCTTTTCAGGGCGCGATCCCTAATCTCTTGAGAGGAAGGGTCAAGTCCTGTCTGACCAAGGTGCAAGGGAGTTCGTTCGTGCGCACCCCGGCAAGACCGCCGCTGGATGGCTTACGCAAGAGGCTGGAGCGCTCACGGGCTGAGCGCGAAAACCAGCCGCGCGACGGTTTCCTGCGCGAAACCTTCGTGCTGCCGCGCCCGGATGCGCGCCTGAAGGCCAAGGAGTGGTTCGAGCGTTTTCCGAAACAGGCCTACTGGACCGAGATCGAAAGCTGGTTCGAGCGCCCGGGCGACGTGATCGAGTTTACCATGCGGCGGCTGCCGGCGGCGGATTGAGGTGCATTGATATTCAGGTGAGGCCGGCCTGCAAACGGCGGCTTCCCGCGCTTCCGGCCTTCGCCGGCCGAAGCGCTTGTGAGTGGCGCGGCAGCTAGGTTAAGGCTACGGTCGGCATAGGCCGGTGCTCACGTACTTCACGCTCCGCTCCGGCCTTCGCCGGCCGAAGCCCTCATAAGTGTCTCCGCTCTATGAAGGCTACGGCCGGCGTAGGCCGGTTCTCGGAAGCCACCATTTTCGACTCGGCCTGACCTGAATCTCAATGCACCTTGGCGACAGACTGTCAGCGCACCGCCAGCCGTCTCGCCCCCGGCCCCTCCTTGGCCA